>CANEWV010000009.1 GCA_947442905.1 Chitinophagaceae bacterium
TTAGAGTGGGATCATGCAAAAAAACAATTTACCGACGCTGCGGTTAACGCAAAATATTTATCGGCTGTGTACCATAACGGATACAGCATTCCAAAAATTTAAGTTGATGAAAAAAAGTATAGTGGTGTTACTTGGTTTAACACTCATTGCTGCAAATGTTAGTGCGCAACTAAGTAGAGAAGACAGTTTAAATAGAGAAGCTGCTAAAACAGAAATCTGGGAACCAAAGCCTACAAAAGTAGAACCAGGTAAAACCCCTTCCGATGCGCCGTCCGATGCTATTGTATTATACAATGGAAAAAATTTAGATGCATGGCACCGTTTAGGTGGTGGTAAGGCAGGATGGAAAATAGAAAAAGACGGAACCCTAACGGTTGTAAAAGGATCTGGTTCCATAGAAACCAACCAGCCATTTGGTAGTTGTCAACTCCATATTGAGTGGCGTTCTCCGGCAGTAATTAAACAATCGGGACAATACCGCGCCAATAGTGGTGTGTTTTTTATGGGTAAGTATGAAATCCAAATTTTAGATTCTTATACCAATCAAACCTATGTGAACGGACAAGCCGGTGCATTATACAAACAGCATATTCCGCTTGTGAATGCAACAAAAAAACCAGGCGAGTGGCAAACCTATGATATCATTTTTACGGCGCCACAATTTTATGCCGATGGTAAGGTGCAGGTGCCCGGTAGATTTACCGTTTTCCACAATGGCGTACTCGTTCAAAATAATGTAGATATAAAAGGAACGATTCAGTGGATTGGACCATCTGTGTATGAAGCGCATCCAGCCAAGCTTCCATTTTATTTACAAGATCATGACCTCGATGGTGGAAGTCCAGTAAGTTTTAGAAATATTTGGATTCGCCCATTAGATTAGCATTTTTAAAATTTACGTATAAACACCTAATGCCCCTTGTTAGCAAGGGTTTCACTAATGTAATATTTTTTTGAGGCAATGTAATAGTGTCTAGTTGTCAGCAATAATTAGGAAGTGATATTTATTATTTCCAAATTGAATAATAAAATTATTGCATGTCGGAACAGCCTAGCTTTTACACGCTTATATTGTTTTCTATACCGCTGCTTGGTGTATTTATATTTTTATTTATTTGTGTGATTTATTTCTACCACAAAAAAAATAAAAACTTACTGCACCAACTCATCACCACAGAAATTACCGCAGCCGAAAAAGAACGCAAAAGAATTGCCGCCGATCTTCACGACGATTTTGGTCAATTACTATCTGTTATTAGACTTCAGGTAAGTAGCATCAACCCCGTATCTACCGCCGACAGGCAACTCATAAAAGAAGCCGCCACGCATATCGATGACGTATTAAAACGCATGCGTGTAATGAGTGAGGCCATTGTGCCTAACCAGTTACTAGCAGCGGGTTTTTGCTGGGGTGTAGAAGAACTGATTGCTACCGTCAATAAATTAGGTAACATCAAAGTTTACTGGGAATTAAGTGGTGTCTTACCCGAATCGGAACCAGATCACTGGTTACATCATTACCGTATTATTCAGGAAATACTCAATAATGCATTAAAGCATTCGAATGCACAAAACGTTTGGATACACGCATCACTCGATGATAAATATTTTTTCTTATCTATTACAGATGATGGCATTGGTTTTGATAAAGACGCAGTCGCACTTACGGCTACTGGTTCAGGACTCAGAAATATATTTAACCGTGTTGCACTATTACGTGGTCAAATTATTATAGACACTTTGCCACAGCAGGGTGTTCGTTATCAAATTAAAACCCCCCTTAATTATGCTAAGTAAAAAAATCAAAATCGTTATTGCCGATGATCACCGTATTTTTAGAGAAGGCTTAAAGCTAATGCTGGCAGGCGTTCCAAGCGTTGATGTACTTGGTGAAGCCGCCGATGGCGCACAATTAATTGCGCTTGTAGCATCTACCGCGCCCGATGTAATTATTACGGATGTAAAAATGCCCAACCTTACAGGCACCGAAGCGGTAAAAATTTTATGCGCAAAATATCCGGGTATTAGAATCATTGCGCTTACCTCATTTGGTGAAGACCAACAAATTATAGAAATGATTGAAGCCGGTGCAATGGGCTTTTTATCTAAAAATATTGTTCATGAAGAACTCGTGAGTGCGATTAACTCGGTGTATCAGCACAATGCATATTTTTCTCAGAGCATTACCGAAAGGCTTTCAAAAATTATTGCCCAAAAAACAACGGTCCGACATCACAATGCAAGCATCAGCTTTACAGAAGTTGAAAAACAAATTATTGGACTTATTTGTAAAGAACTCACCAGTAAAGAAATTGCTGGTCAATTAAAAATTGGAAAACGAACTGTTGAGAGCTACCGCATTAGAATTATGGACAAAATTGGAGCCAAAAGCCTGGCCGGAATTATCACCTATGCAGCGGGATACTTGCCTAAAAATCAACAAATTGCGTAAAATTGGCCTCAAAAACCAAAATAAAGCAGTTTTGACTAATTTTTAACCACCGCCTTGATGTCAATTCAGTTATTTTTGTGGCCAATTGTATTTATACAGCGAACCAAACAAAAAATGAAAAAACTAGTATTCTTAAGCCTTGCGCTAACTGCTACCCTTTTTGCTTCTGCTCAAACAGCAAAAAAACCAACCAAAGACTGGAGTAAATTTGATTTTACCAATCGTGCTGCCGATCATTTAGTATTTCAGTATGGATCTGACTCATGGACTGGTAAGCCTACCGCACTTCGCACGGGTAATGGTTTTAGCAGACATTTTAATGTTTATTTCATGTTTGATAAGCCTGTAAAAGCAAATCCAAAATATAGCGTAGCCTACGGTATTGGTTTAGGAACGAGCCATATATTTTTTGACAATACAAGAGTTGATTTTAAATCAGGCGCTCCTACACTTCAATACACAGCAGTAGATAGCGTGGATCATTTCAAGAAAAATAAAGCCACTAGCATTTACGCCGAAATTCCTGCAGAAATCAGATACTATTCTAACCCAGAAAATCCTAACAAATCTTGGAAGGCAGCTTTTGGTGTTAAAGTAGGTTCTCTTATAAAAGCATATACAAAAGGTAAAAACCTAATTAATAAGCAAGGCGAATCGGTGTATGGAACGGCTTACATCGAAAAAAATGTAACCAAGCGTTATATTAATGGAACCATGCTAGCGGTTACTGGTAGAGTTGGTTATGGTAGTTTATCACTTCATGCGGGCTATCAATTTAACGGCGTACTTAAAGAAGGATTTGGTCCTACCATGCACCGGTTATCTGTAGGTATTACACTCAGCGGTTTATAAATTTTGATATTTTGATTGAGAAGCAACATAAAATTAGAAAAGAGGAGAAAGCGGTACTTGTTGGTCTTATTCAAAAAGAAGTAACTCCAGATCAAGTAAGAGAGTATTTGGATGAACTTGCATTTTTAGCGGAAACCGCTGGCGCCATTACCATCGAAAGGTTTACACAACGACTTCCACACCCCGATAGCAGAACATTTGTAGGAAAAGGAAAGCTCGAAGAAATCAAACAATACGTTGCGTCTAGGGATATTAACGTTGTGATATTTGATGACGAATTAACAGGCTCACAAATTTCAAATATTGAAAAAGAAGTGAAGTGCCGTGTTATTGATCGTAGTGATTTAATCTTAGACATATTTGCCTCTCGCGCAAGAACAGCTCAAGCAAAAGTGCAAGTAGAGTTAGCGCAATACCAATACATTTTACCACGATTAAAAGGAATGTGGACGCACCTTGAGCGTCAGGGAGCCGGTATTGGTTCACGTGGTCCGGGTGAAACAGAAATCGAAACAGACAGACGTATCGTTAAAGATAAAATTGCTTTACTACGCGGCCGTTTAAAAGAAATAGATAAACAATCTATCACCCAGCGTAAAGAACGCGGCGAGTTTATTCGCGTTGCGCTAGTAGGTTATACCAACGTTGGTAAAAGCACGCTCATGAATGTGCTGAGTAAATCAGATGTGTTTGCAGAAAATAAATTGTTTGCAACACTGGATACTACCACTCGAAAAATTGTTTACGAAAACACGCCTTTTTTATTAAGTGATACGGTTGGTTTTATTAGAAAACTACCACACCATTTAGTAGAAAGTTTTAAAAGTACTTTGGATGAAGTGCGTGAAGCAGATATTTTATTACACGTTGTAGACGTTTCACATCCTTTATACGAAGATCAAATTGGTGTAGTAAATCATACACTGCAAGAGCTAAAAGCTTTTGATAAGCCTATTCTTACCATCTTTAACAAACTAGATTTGTATGAGTCGGTTACTTTTGATGAGTGGCTTGAAGACGAAGTAAAGCAAGAGTTGCTATTAGAACTTAAAGAAAAGTGGGACCGCGCTACCAATAATAATTGTGTTTTTATTTCTGCACTCGAAAGAAAAAATATTGACGCACTGCGTGAAATTATTTTAACCAAAGTGCGTGAACTATACCAAATACGTTACCCTTACAGAGACGTTCATTTTTAATTACATGCTTTCTCTTTTCTCCAAAACACCCACTTGGCATAAAATTACTGATGCGCCATTATCACTAGGTTGGCAGTCCAACAATATGTGTATTGTGGAAGTGGCGGATAAAAAAATAACCCTCGGAAAATTTCAGGATCAAATTTTTGCTTTTGCACAAAAATGCCCCCATGCCAGCGGGATCATGGCAGATGGCTTTATAGACGCCGCCGGTATGGTGGTATGTCCACTGCACAGGTACCGGTTTAGCCTCCAAAACGGGCGGAATACCAGCGGTGAAGGCTATTATTTAAAAACCTACCCTACCCAAATGCGGGAAGATGGCCTTTATGTTGCTTTTTAGCACTGTTTTTTGATGATTTTTGCAACTAGATTTTGCCAGATTGCAAATTTTCCTATTTTTGCAACCCCATGGTAGTCAACCGTGGGAAACATATTCCTCCTTAGCTCAGTTGGTTAGAGCATCTGACTGTTAATCAGAGGGTCTCTGGTTCAAGTCCAGAAGGGGGAGCGAAAAAGAAAAGCCTTGCATTATGCAGGGCTTTTTTATTGATAATCTGGTCCATATTTGATGTCGCAATTTGCGACTTCAACTTACTACTAGGACAATAGCACTTCTGCTGGGATATTTAGTTCTTGATGAAACAACTTAGCTAGTTCTAGCGTTAAGGGCTTCTTTTTGTTGAGTAAAGAAGAAACATATCCTTTGCTGCCTACAATACCTACAAGGTCTTTATTTTTTAGTCCCAATTCGTCCATTTTTACTTTAATAGCGTCAATGGGATCTGGAAGTGGAATTGGGTAATTAGCATCTTCATATTGTTGAATTAATAAAAGGGCAACTTGTAATTTTTCCCCTTGCGGCGTATTTGCTTTTACCTTTTTGTCAAACTGAACATCTACCCAATTAAGGTATTGTTCATATTGCCGTTTGTTCTTAATTATTTTTAATTCCATAAAATTTACTTTTTATTCTGTATCGTACTTACATCTATTTTATCATAGTCGCTATGTGATCCAAACCATTTTATTTGAATGGCTTTAAAATCAAATACTATTCTTATTACTAGCCTAAATTTATTTCCCATTATGTTAAAAACCACCCTGTCATCTCCAACTAAACTCACATTCGGATATACTTTTTTAAGTTCATTAAAACTTTTAAAGCTGGATTTATTTAATTCATGGTGCCATTCGAATAGAGCCGTCTTTGCCATCGGGTATTTTTTGGCATATTCTAATAGCGTTTTTCGGGTAATAATATTAAACACAAGACAAAGGTAATAAGTTTACCAATAGAAAACTTTCAATAATCAATATATTTTCAAAAAGCTGTAACTATTTATTTTTCTTTAATTAACTTTAATGAACAATCTGAAAACATAATGATTAACTATAATCACAAGTCATTTAGACCCATTCAAAATACGGATAACGGGGAAACATCACCAGAAACTGTTTTTTATTACAAACAAGAAGGCAATATCATATCTTCTGAATATAAAGGCGGGGATTTTTCAACAGGGACTTCAATAATTGAAGAGATTTAATTCTTAATTTTGAAACGAATTAAAAGACATCTCTATGAATACATCATTTAACAAATTCCTTTACATTGGATTTTTACTATTAGGACTATTCCAAGCAATTGTCTCTAAGGATTATATGCAAGCAGCAGCTTCATTAGGGATTGGGATGGCATTTGATCCATTCAATCCAGAACAAAAGTGGAATGACAGACCAACATGGCAAAAAGCAGTATTAATTATTCACCTAGCTTTAGTAGCAGCTATGTTTGGATTTGGTATTGGTTTGAATGACAAGTAAATTTTTATGGATAAACTATCTCAATTTTTTAAAAAGTACCGCAAAGAAATTATTGTGGGTGTAGTTGTATTTCTATTTTTGATTTTCAAAGATGTAATAAAGTCATTCTTGTAAATTAATTTATGAGAATTTCAGTCTTATTCATTCTATCTCTATTTTATATAAGCACTTATGGGCAAGTGGGTCCAATAAGAAATTGGATTGACACAGAAGTTAAGTACTCCTTTGATAACCAGAAGAATGTGATATTTACGCATAGCTTACCCAAAGGAGGGGGCGTAAAGTATTTGAACAACATAAAATATAGTCATGTAATATTTTGGACGCGTATACACAATCAAACATCCACACCCATTCAATTACAGCTTACATTTCCTGACATTACTTATTTACAATCCACAGAAGCTCATATAAAAATGTTGCTTCCTAAAGACACAATGAATCATGAAAAAGAACAGTTATTCAACTATGGACTAACTGATTTAGAATCTCTTTTAAATGATAACTCGAAACAGGTAAAAGTTTTGAAAAAAACGATTGATCCTAAAGAGGTCTACTATTTTTATATTCCTGTATTTATGCACGAGATCAATGGGACTGCACGCGCTTCACTAATATTAGACGGCAAAAAATTATTTTATAAAATTACTATAGGTAAAGATTTTGCATTCATTCCCTGCGGGAGTATAGCGGTAGAAAGCAAAAAATCAAAATGATTCTTATATGAAAAAATACATTTTATTTATTCTATTGATACTAAACTGGGGCTATTCCAATGCTCAACGAATTACAATAACTGACTTATCCAACTCCGTTGGTAGCTGGGAGGGCAAATTAACCTATTTGGATTACACATCTGGCAAGCCGTACACAATGCCTGCCAACATTAAAATAAGTTTAACTGAAAATATGCTTGGTTATATAATGTCATATGAATATCCAAAAGAGCCACAAGCAAACGCTAAGGATACCACTTACGTTAATGACAAACTTTTTGGTAAGGATAAAATAGTTGATTTTAAGAAGTCTGCTGATGGATCTTTTACATTGGTAACCGAAATAGCCGGAGAAGATGGAAACGATCATAAAAAAGCTATTTTAAGGCATACTTATACATTAAAGTCTAACAATTATTCAGTTGTAAAAGACGTGAAATTTGATGGCACAAATGTTTGGATTAAAAGAAATGAATATCAACTCGTTAAAGATGAATAATTTTTCCATTATTGTGGTCTATTAATTTGACTGGTGAATGTACTTTCGAAAATTTTGTCGGCATTATTGGCTTCAAATCCTTCTCTAAGATGTTCTCTTTTTCTTTCTCCTTCAGGAATATGTGCAAATTCTGGAAGTACTTTTCTCTCTGCAAATTCGACATAGCTACCGGCAATATCATGTTCTTGATCTCCAGCAAATGAGGCTTTCACTATTTGAGCAACCGTAGAGCTTTGCAGCAAAAGTCCGTCAGGACTCACTTTTATCTTACCGCCAGAATTATTTAACACAATACCATTACGCTCAAGAAACGCATTAAACTCATGAAGTTGATTGAATCCTTCTTTCAAATAATGGACACTTATTGTATAATGGTTCAAATAATATCTGTTATAGATAACCCATGCTGCGTATTCAGATTCCTCTAGTAGTTTGAGATAATCTTCTTTCGAAGGAATTCTCCAAAGTGGCTGATGAAGAAAGTTTCCAACGGCAACGGCATCATTAAGGTCTAAACCATCAACGGGGTCGCTTGTAATTTCTTTGGTGTAAGAAAAAATGATATCCTGCGCCTCTTTGGATAAATCATGCACGCGCAGTTCGCTAATAAAGATTCTTGGGAACTCTTCAGATGGTGGCGCATACCAATATGCATCTAGTTTTTTTGAAGCAAATGCGTAATGTTCTTTTCGAATGTATCCGAAATGAAGGAATATTTTTTCTAAAGATGCAATACCAAGATGAGGCACTCCCATTGTTCGAAATGCAATGTGATCGTTGCGTATTTCGTTAACATCAGAAATTACATTTTCTGTGATTAAGTCATGAATAATTTTTTTAACATCCGGAACTCTCTCGGAGTACATAGTCATGAGTGCATTCATGACAATAGATAGGTTTTTATGATTGCTCATTATTCTTTATTTATATAAACGGCCATTCGTGCTAGAAAGTAAGTCCTCGAATTTAATCTCTTCTTGTTTTATAAATCATTTTTGAGGTAATTTTTTATCAGGCACTGTTGTCTCTTATTTTCCGTATATCGCTATTCAGTTTTCCATATCCGTAAATACTTATAAAAAATTGGAGCCAACTTGCAGCCATATTTTTTATGATAATGAGGAAAACGATACTAATACTGGCTTTTGTTCAATTTTTTAATCTTATTTCGGCGCAGCAGCCCATCAAAACAAAGGATACGGGATTTATAGTACCTAAATTTTTACCAGACATCACCCTGGTGGGCCGCAATTCAGCTGCTGATATTCATTTTTTACCAGAAGTTGTAGGTACAACCATTAACGCCGGTAAAAAAAATTCACTTATTGTAATGGATAATGTGCAGGGCAATGTGGTTACCAATACCATGCGACAGGTGATGGCTAAAGTGCCAGGGATTCATGTTTGGGAGAGTGATCCAAGTGGAATTCAAATAGGTATTGCTGCTCGTGGCCTTAGTCCTAATAGAAGCTGGGAATTTAATATTCGTCAAAATGGATATGATATCAGTGCTGATCCATTTGGATATCCCGAAGCCTATTACACACCTCAATTAAATTCGGTACAACGCGTAGAAGTAGTAAGAGGTGCAGGAAGCTTACAATATGGACCACAGTTTGGGGGACTCGTAAATTTTATTTTAAAAAATGGAAGCGAGCTCAAAAAAACTTTTCAATACGAAGCACAGCAAACTGCAGGCAGCTTTGGTTTATTTAATTCCTACCATGCCATAGGTGGCCAAAATGAAAAAGCACATTATTATGCATTTTGGGATCACCGAAAAGGAAATGGTTTTAGAGAAAACAGTGGCTTTACGGTGAACACTGGTTTTGCAAATTATACATGGAAGCTTAGTAATAAACTAAAGCTTGGCCTGGAAATCACGCATTTTGATTATTTGAGCAAGCAGCCCGGAGGATTAACAGATGCTCAATTTTCTAAAGATGCATATAGAAGTATCAGAAATAGAAACTGGGTTGAAGTACAATGGAATATGGCAGCACTCAATTTGGATTACACCATTAATGAGCGTAGTAGATTAAACATCAAAACTTTTGGAATGATGGGTGATCGAAACAGTATTGGATTTATGCTTGCCCCGAGTGTATCTGATACGATTAATGCGTCTACATTACAATACAATAACAGACGCGTAGATAAAGATCAGTACCGAAACTTAGGTGCAGAAATGCGCTACATAAGCACGTACAAGATGGGTAATAGTGAACAGACAATATCTGCTGGTATCCGCTATTTTAGAGGTACAACAAACCGTTTACAAAACGGTAAAGGCGATACTGGTTTCGATTATAATTTTAATACGCTAGCGCCCTATCCAACCAATCTCAATTTTTTAACAGAGAACACCGCTTTTTTTGCAGAAAATATTTTCAAGCTTGGCAAGCATTTGATACTTATTACAGGATTTAGAATTGAGCATATTAATAACATGGCCGGTGTTAAGCAACAAAAAAGTCGTCAGTTTGTTTTGCCGGGTATTGGTGCCGAATACCATATTGGTTCTACAGAAATTTACGCAAACTATTCACATTCGTATCGGCCCGTTTTGTTTAGTGATTTAACGGCCAATCCAATTACTGATATTATTGATCCCGATTTAGAAGACGCAAAAGGTTATAATATTGATTTAGGTTACCGTGGTAAAGTAAAAGACTATTTGTTTTTTGATGTGAGTGGTTTTATTTTACAATACAACAACCGTATTGGTGTCATTGTACAGCAAAAAGTGGATGGAAGTTTTTATAATTTTAGAACCAATGTAGGGAATAGCCAGAGTAAAGGTGTAGAAGCACTCTTGGAGTTTAGTCCTACTAAGGCTTGGATGAAAAATAGCACAATTGGGCATCTAACTTTCTTTTCGTCTATTGCTATTATTCAAGCACGCTATGCAAATTTTAATTTAATTACTAGGCAAGGCAATCAGCTTGTAGAAACAAGTTTATACAATAAGAAGGTTGAAAGCGCACCTAATAATATTATTAGAGCAGGGATCACGTACACTAAAAAAGCATTCACTTTTACAACTCAGTACAGTTATGTTTCAGAAGCATATAGTGATGCAAATAATACAGTAACACCTACTTCAAATGGGGTAAATGGATTAATTCCATCTTATAAGCTAGTGGATGTAAGCGGCACGTATAAGTTTAGTGAAAAGTTTTTTGTAAAATCGGGTATCAATAATATACTCAGCGAAAAATATTTTACAAGACGCGCTGGTGGTTATCCGGGTCCAGGAATCATGCCTGCCGAGCCTCGTAACTTCTTTATTACGGTTGGGGTAAAACTATAATTATTAATAGGATGCGCATGCTATATTTGTAGCCCAACAACCAAACCGTACTATGTCACGTCCTAGCACAAAAGAATATGGTAGCTTCTACCAGACCTACATTAACTATACGAGTGGAAAAGATTATTCCATTTTAGTACAGCAATACAACGAAAGAATTATTGCGTTTTGGGATGCAATACCAGTAGAAAAAATTAATTATTCATATGGACCTGGTAAGTGGACAATTAAACAAATGTTTCAACACGTTATAGATACCGAGCGCATATTTGCTTACAGGGCACTCGCTATTGCAAGGGGCGAAGCCACGCCAATTCCAGGGTTTGATGAAAACGAATATGCAAAAAATGCAACGGCGGCCAATAGAAATTGGAAAGACATGTTGGTGGAATGGAGGGTTATAAGACAATCAACCAATCTACTATTTACCTCATTTACTGAGGAACAGCTGAAGCGTCTGGGTACCGCAAGTGACAATCCTATATCAGTAAATGCATTAGGATTCATCATTTTTGGCCATGCCCTACATCATTTGCATATACTAAAAGAACGTTACCATATATAGTTGCAACAGAACCTGATACAAATACTTAGTATTTATACTCTAATTCTCCTTTAGATATCAAAAATCTGTAATAATTGGCTTTATTCATATCAAAATAAGAAAATGAATAAACTAACAGCATTTGTCAAAAAACACAAGTATCGCGTAGCAATTGTAATTGCTTTACTCACTTATTTAATTGTAAGAAATTTGCTTGATTTAGTTTTCCCATAAAGTATAGCCACTTTGTATTTTCTATTTTATTAATACATCTTATTTGTCTAATTTAATGTCTTAATAAGTTAAAGCTATGGTTTCGTTTATTAAGACCTTTCGCTACCTGTCTCCCTTTGTAATTTATTTCTTTGCCTATTTAGCGTTTTCGCGAACTGGTATCTATTGTTTTATACCACTCATTTTTGTTTTTTTCTTGGTTCCAATAGTCGAATTATTTATTGAGCCTAATGCTAAAAATTTAATGGAAACCGAAGAAGTAGTAGCCAAAGAAAACAAAATCTATGACTTTATTTTATGGTTAACCGTGCCACTACAATATGTCTTTTTATATATTTTCTTACAAAGTTTTAATGACCAGCTGACAATTATAGATATTGTTGGTAGAATCATTGCCATGGGCCTCTTGTGTGGTGGTTTTGGCATTAATGTGGCACACGAGCTAGGGCATAGAGTAAATAAAACGGAACAATTTTTTGCAAAGTCTTTATTACTTACTAGCCTTTATATGCACTTTTTTATTGAGCATAATAAAGGGCATCATAAACATGTTGCAACGCCTAACGATCCAAGTACTGCAAAGTATAAGCAGTCGTTGTATTCTTTTTGGCTGCAAACATTCAGGGGTACGTATGTAAAAGCTTGGCAAATAGCTACCCAGGACGCGCAAAAAAGAAAAAGTAAGTTTCCGCTTATATTGAATGAGATGGCTTTATTTCAAATGATTCAAATTGGTTTTTGCCTGCTTATTTATTTAAATTTTGGACTTGTTATATTTAGTCATTTTCTAGTAGCCGCATTTATTGGCGCAGCACTGTTAGAAACGGTAAACTATATCGAACATTACGGTTTGCAAAGACAACAAAGAAACGATCAAACCTACGAGCGGGTATTACCAGCGCATAGTTGGAATAGCAATCATGTAATTGGAAGACTTATATTCTTTGAATTGAGTAGGCACAGTGATCACCATTATATGGCTTCACGTAAATATCAAGTGCTTAGACATATGGACGATGCGCCTCAAATGCCTACAGGGTATCCGGGCATGATTTTACTAGCGCTTGTGCCTCCTGTATGGTTTAGTGTAATGGATAAGCAAATGAAAAAACATTCAATACTATAGCTCGACTGTTTACAACATGTGCTATTTGTGACTTATGTTACAATAAAAAGTTTCAAATAATTTGAAATTTGTGACATGCAAGTACAAATTAAAAACCATTGGGAACATATTTATAATACTAAACAGCCCAATCAAGTTAGTTGGACACAAGAAGTCCCAACTATTTCTATAAATTTTGTAAAGCAGCTTCAGGTACCAAAAAATGCCTCAATAATTGATGTAGGTGGAGGTGATAGTAAGTTTGTTGACTACTTATTAGCTGAAGGGTATACTAATATTTCTGTACTCGATATTTCGGAAGCCGCAATTAACAGGGCTAAAGCAAGGTTAGGGGATAAGGCAATAAATGTGAATTGGATTGTAGGAGATATTTTAGCGTTTAATCCAACATCTCGTTACGACCTTTGGCACGACCGCGCTGCATTTCATTTTCAAACAGATATTTCATCTATTTCAAAATATATTGAAATTGTAAATAAAGCCTGTTCAGACAAAATTGTAATTGGTACATTTTCTGTGGATGGTCCAACAAAATGCAGTGGATTAGAAATCAAGCAATACGAAGAGACCAGCTTAAAAAACGAATTTGAAAACGCTCAATTTAAAAATATTGAATGTAAGCGCGAGGATCATATTACACCATCAGGCTCCGTACAAAATTTCATTTTTTGTGCTTTTGAAAAAACGGCTAGCTAAGATCTTTTTCGACATAGTTTTTAAAGTTATCTAAAATAGATTGCCAGCCGGCTTCTTGTAATTCAACGGCATTCATTGTTTCAGGCTCAAACTGCTCAGTTAAAAGCGTTCCTTCACTTGTTTCTTCAAATGAAACCATCATTTTTCTTCCGTCACCAATTAGTATATCAATATGTTTATTGAATTCTATAGATTGGTATGTGCCCCAAAAGTCAAAGCTTTCAGATCCATCTTTTGCAGCCATTACGTAATGAAATTCACCACCAACTACTAATTTGTTTTTTGCGTTAGGACAATGCCAATCAGCACTTGCAAAATTCCAGTGCATAACATGATTTGGATTAGTCCAATAATTCCAAACTTCATCTAAGGCTGCTTTTATAGTAGCTCTGACAGTCAATAATTTCATTTCCTTAAACTTTGTTACTGCAAAGAAATGTAATTATACTTGTAAAATATCAATTTTAATCTATGTCTAAGCTCAAAAAAACATTCTTATCCGTAGCACTTCTTTTTTGTATTGGCGCTCATGCACAAGTATATTTTGGAACCGTAGATAGTGTTTATTCCAAAACCTATAAAGCAAACAGAGATATTTTTGTTTACTTACCAAAAGATGTTAGAGATGGTAAAGATAGTGCCGCTAAATATCCTGTGCTTTATGTACTGGATGGTGGATCTCATTATTTATCAGTGGCAGGTATGGTTAAAGAGTTATCGGAATTTTCTGGTAATATGATGATTCCAAAAATGATTGTGGTGTGTATTCCTCCTTATAAAAGAACGAATGAGTTAACTCCATATCCAATAGCCAAGAATAAATTAATGCCTTATACCAAAGAAACAGGTGGCGCCGATTTGTTTACGCGTTTTTTAGAAACCGATGTATTTAATTATGTGGCTTCAAAATATCCAGTAAGTAACTATAGAACGCTTGTAGGGCATAGTTTTGGTGGAATATTTGCACTTAATATTTTGGCGAAGCACAAAAATTTATTTGACAATTATATAGTTATTGACCCTAGTACTTGGTACGATGAAAGAAGGTTTTCAAAACAAGTATTAGATAGTTTATCAAAAAATAATTATTCAGGGAAATCATTATTTGTTGGTATTGCAAATACCACAGAAATAGAAGATACAGTAGAAGTAAAAAAACAAAGGACTTTATATTCAGAACATGAAAGAAGTATACTTGCTTTTTGCACTGGCGTTAGAACTATAAAAAATAATGGACTTAAGTTTTATTCAAAATATTACCCCGATGATGATCATGTTTCTATTCCTGCCATTGCAACTTATGATGGGTTAAGAACCATTTTTTTAAAAAACAGGTTTTCATATGCTGCTGTGGAAGCACCTTCCTTTAATCCAGCAATAGACATTCCTTTGTTTTTTAGCACTCAATCAAAACAACTGGGTTATAAGATTCCGGTACCATCAGATCTATTAGAAAGGTGTGATGCTATCTATAAACGAAAAAAGGATCTAAAAAGACAAAAGGCAGTGAGAGAGCTCTATGCTTCACTCTATCCAGACGAAGCAAAAAAGTACATAGAGAACGATAATTAATAAATCTTTATTGATAATCAATAAAGATTAGTAGTTTTGGGTCATAAAATTTAAGGATATGACCAAAAATTCATCATTTGTCTTCAAATTCTTGCAAGTAGTGGCATGGTTCATTTTTGTAGGCCTATGTATCGAAACGGGTGCATTTGCAGTCAATTTTGGGTATAGTTTATGGAATCCACTCGTTTTAAAAAACTTGTACAACAAGCTAGATTTAAGTGCCATGTATGAGAGGAGCCAATTTGTTTTCTTTTTGATCTATGGATTTATTTTATCAATCTCTTTTTTAAAAGCTTTTCTATTTTACGAGGTAATTAAACTTGTTGGCAAACTTGATTTACAAAAACCGTTTAGTGTATTTGTGTCTAATCAAATTAGTCGCATAAGAACTGTAACTTTTATTATTGGCGTGTTAAGTATCGTTGCTATCAGGGTTGTTCACAATATTTCTGAAAAAGGATTTGATGTAAATCAATTAGACCAATATTGGACAGATGCCTCAGCCTTTATTTTTATGGCAGCGATTATTATTATTATTGATACAATATTTAAAAGAGGAATTGAACTTCAATCCGAAAACGACTTAACTGTTTAATATGCCAATAGAAGTAAATTTAGACGTAATGATGGCAAAAAGAAAAATTTCTTTAAATGAGCTATCAGATAGGGTGGGATTGACTTTGGCTAATTTGTCAATACTAAAAACAGGTAAAGCAAAAGCCATTCGTTTTAGTACATTAGAAGCGATATGTAAAGCACTCGATTGTCAGCCCGCAGATATATTAGCGTATCAACCGGATACTTCTAAATAAAAAATACATCATGAAAACAAAGTCCTACTTTTTGCTCATTTTATTTTTTTGCAGTACAAGTTCATTTGCGCAAAAACCACATACAATATTAATAACGTATCATTCAAAATCAGGAAAAACGGCACTTATGGCAAATGCCATTGCAAAAGGTGCGGCTATCCATGATGATATTGCAATTGTAATTAAACCTATAGAACAAACAAGTACAAGCGATCTTGTAAATGCCGATGCAATCATTTTAGGAAGCCCTGTTCATAATGCGAATCTGTCTTCAGATGTTTTAAAATTTATAGAGTCGTGGCCATTTGAAGGTTCGCCTTTAAAAAATAAAATAGGTGCTGCATTTGTTACTGGTGGGGGTATATCTTCAGGTGAAGAGTTGGTGCAGGTTTCAATTTTACACGCTATGCTTGTTTTTGGTATGGTTGTAGTTGGCGGTGAAGACTGGACTGCTCCATTTGGCGCATCTGCAATTACAAATGAAGCCCCTTTTGATACTAA
>CANEWV010000010.1 GCA_947442905.1 Chitinophagaceae bacterium
CTCGTCAGGTAGTGCAGCAAAAAAATCAAGGCCCGTTAAAGCCTCTAATTCATCAATACTTATAACAAAGTTTTTAAGAGGCAAACTACTTCCTGCATTGGGCAGCATGAACGCAATGGCTTCCACCCCTTCCTTTGTTTGCTTAAAAATAATTTTATAATAAGCGCAAGGAACGGTGATTGATCTAGCAACAAAACCGCAGCTTTTATTGAGCAAAGGCCCCGTAACCACATAGACACCATTTTTTTGTAATGCCCAATCCCTCACTTTGTCTTCAAGTTTTGACCATATGCCTCTATTAAATGAGGGTGCCTGTGGCGACATATTAGACATGTAAAAACTTTCATTCATAGAAACAGCACTTAGTTTCATATCTGCGGCGGGGCATAAATGCCCCCTGTCGTATCCAGATTTTGTATAACTAGATGGCCCAACGGGATCCGTTATTAATGGGTCTGCTTTAAATTTAGATGCTCTTTTTTGACTGCCATTGATTAACATGGGTGTAAGTGGGTACGCTACCCACTCTGCTTGTTTATCTTTACTACTGTATGAAAGCGTATAGTAGGTATGTTTAATGGTAAGCCCCTTATTGTTTGTGGGTAATAGGGTATCTGACACTGCACCAGCACCATAAAAGCAAAAAATAAAGCCCCAAACCCATAAAAAAGAATGCGGACGTTTTAAAACATTTTTTTTCATCAGCAATTATTGTAAAGTAAATGCAACATATGCATCACTCGTTTTACCTCCCCACTTAGAACCACCGCAAGCAATAACAACATACTGTTTTCCATTGACTTCATAGATACTTGGCGTGGCAACACCAGGAGCAGGCAAATCTATTTCTCGAAGTATTTTACCAGTGCGTTTGTGGATGATTCTAAATTTTCCATCCGCAGATGCACCTATAAACAGTAGCCCCCCTTTTGTTACAACTGGACCTCCATAATTTTCTCGACCTGTTGCTGGAATCCCCATTGCTTTTAGTGCTTCAAATTCTCCAAATGGAATTTTCCAAACATGTGCACCAGTTTTTAAATCAATAGCTGTTAATGAACCCCATGGTGGTCGAATAGCAGGATATCCTTCGGGGGTTAAAAATTTATTGTAACCAGTAAATCCATAGGTTGTTTTTTGGGGAGGTAATAATTTAGATACGTCACCGGTATATTTTATTTGCTGTGCATTTTTTACATTCAACACATAAGATGCAAGTGCTGTTTTTTCCTGTATGGTTAATACATTATTGCCTGGCATCATTCTTTTGCCAGTTGTTACAAGTTGAGAAAAAGAAGTAACAGTATACTTTTTATCTGCACCAACTATTGATGGATAATTGCCGCCCCCTTGCATTTCAGTGCCATGACATTTCATACAATTTTGCGTATAAATTATTTTACCAGCCTCATAATTTATCAATAGTGTTTTATCATTTTTTTTATTTTCAACCATATTTAAAAGCCAAGCCATTTCGTTGGTATTGACATATAAAAACTGTGTTTCTGGATCAAATGACGGCCCACCCCACTCTGCTCCACCATCATAACCTGGAAGCACAATCGTTCCATTTACAGAAGGCGGTGTAAATATTTTACTAGGTCCATAATTTAAAAAAGTTTTTTTTATGGAAGCATAACTACTTGCATCTACTATATCATTTAAGTCAGCACTATTAAATGATTGTCGAACAAGAGGCTTAGGAATTACTGGCATAGGTTGCGTAGGCCATAGCTTTTCATTTTCTAGCGTTGTTGCCGTATTTACTGACACTTCCTTAACTGGAAACAGAGGCTTACCCGTTTCACGGTCTAATAAAAAAACAAAACCCGTTTTAGTTGTTTGCGCAACGGCATCTATTTGTTTTCCTTTATGCGTAACTGTAACAAGGGCTGGAGGAGCTGGTAAATCCATATCCCACACATCATGGTGTACGGTTTGAAAATGCCATTTTAATTTACCTGTTGCCGCATCTATGGCGAGTAACGAATTACCATACAATCCCATACCGGTTCTATTTCCTCCGTAAAAATCGTTGGTAGGATTACCAGTCGGTGCAAATAAAATACCTCTTTTTTCATCTAAGCTAAACCCAGCCCAACTATTGGTTGAACCCATATGCCTGTAGGCCGTTGTATCATCCCAAGTTTCATAACCTTTGTCTTGCGGATAAGGTATGGTATGAAAAATCCATTGTTGCTTTCCTGTTAAAACATCAAATGCCCTGATGTGGCCAGGCGTTTCTTCGCCAACCAACCCACTTACAAAAAATAAATTTTTATACACCATTACGGGAGAAGTTGGCGCTACAAATAATTTAGTAGGGTCTCGATCTAAACCGTTCACCAAGCTAATTCCACCATCGGTTCCAAAACTTGGCACTAATTTTCCGGTTGTTGCATTTACACAAAATACAATGGGGCCAACAGTATAAATAATTCGTTTATCATTTTCTTTTTCCCAATAAGCTACGCCCCTGTTCATATTTACACTACTTCTATGCCATGTTTTATTGGAGGCAGAATCGGCAGGATTAAATGTCCATATTTCTTTACCGGTTGCCGCGTTAACCGCAAATAATTTTAATTTAGGTGACACACCATACATTACGCCTTCTACTATAATTGGATTGCACTCCATTGGGCCAAATTTGGTACTATCATTATTTTCGGTATGGTAGACCCATGCAACACCCAGTTTGGCATAATTGGTTGTATCGATTTGCTGTAAGGCCGAGTATTTTAAATTTTCACTTCCACCCCCTGTTTTAGCCCATGATAAATAAGTGGGTTGCTGAGTGTCGCAAGCAAGCATAAGTATGAGCACTGACAAAAAAAGAAGCCATTTATTAGTGGGACTGGTCATATGGGTTAATTGTGCCTAAAATGTGTGGTAAACTACTTATTTTAACGGTAATTTGACAATAATTATAGGCTTTAATTGGACCGAATTTTAAAAAATAGGTCCCAAAAATGAGTACCTTTGTAATATGCGACTAACACAAACCATAAAACAACTTTTAGCCCTGGCTATGCTGGTTGTTTTTGCGTTTAGCATTACGCCGCAAAAAACCATTCACGACTTTGTTGCTGGACACGCAGATCCTACCAAATGCGAAGTGCATATTAAAGCACCCATCGAGCAGGTTGAAAAAGCGCAACTACATTGCACATTTGATTTTCAGGTAGCAACAACTCCGTTTGTGAGTTACCATTTTACAGTTTTAGTTCCTACACCTACAGAGGCAAGGGCACAAAACGATACGTACAAAGAAATCCAGATTTATACGGTTCATATTTCTAAAGAATCGCGTGGTCCACCTCGTTGCTAATATTTTATAGCATAATTTTATTTTCTTTTTTTCGGTATTCAATTTTATTATTTTGAACGTAACTAAATGTATTGTGTCATTGTGCATAATGACATGTCTAACAATTTTTCAAGTCAAGGCCCAAAAATGTAATTTGGTGCTGTCAGGTGTTGTGATGGATGCATCTAACAATGCGCCTCTCGAAAAAGCAGTGGTTGAAATAAAAGAGTTAGGCCTTAAATTTATTACAGATATAGAAGGCCATTACCATTTTTACAATTTGTGTAAAGGCAGCTATACGATTGTGGTAAACCACATGAGTTGTGATAGTATCAAGTATAAATTAACAGTACAGCAAAATGTCATTCAAAATTTTAAGCTGCCACATGCCATTAATGAACTTGAAAATGTGAGTGTAAATGCCAAAAGAGACCTTAATGTAAACACCATTAAGGAGGTTTTGAGTAGTAAGGTGGTGGATGCCACTAGAGGGCAAAGTTTAGGAGAAGTATTAAGCCGCGCAAATGGGGTTACTGTTTTACAAACGGGTAGTACCATTTTTAAACCTGTAATTCATGGACTTCATAGCCAGCGCGTGCTGCTTATTAATAATGGTGTAAGGCTTGAGAGTCAACAATGGGGCAGCGATCACGCACCCGAAATTGACCCTTTTATTGCCGAAAAATTTACCATCATTAAAGGCGCAGGTGCACTCCGTTATGGGAACGATGCCATAGCTGGTGCGGTTTTAATTGAACCAAAGGCGTTACCTAAACAAGCCCAAACAAATGCCGAAATTAACACAGGTTATTTTTCAAATAACAGGCAATATGTAATGAGTGGCATGCTCGAATCATCTCCTATTAAACATCCTGAACTGAGTTACCGTATTCAGGCTACTTATAAAAAGGGAGGCAATGCAAGAACGCCTAACTACTGGTTATACAACACAGGTTTACAAGAAATTAATTATTCGGCAAGTGCTGGATTAAGAAAAGAGAAATACAATACTGAAATATTTGTAAGTAGTTTTAACACGGATCTGGGCATTTTTATTGGCTCGCATGTAGGTAATTTAAGTGATTTGCAAAACGCCATCATATCAAGTAAACCCTTACAAAATATTGATGCGTTTAGTTATACCATTGGCAGGCCCAAACAAAATGTACAGCACTATACGTTGAAGTCAAAATCTCAGATTTATTTACCCAATAATAGTAAGCTCAATCTTTTAGTAACGTATCAAAAAAACTTACGAAAAGAATATGACAGGGCTTTACTTAGTAATAGACCAGAGTTAGATTTAGACATTTCTACCACAAGTGCCGACATTAATTATGAAAGTAGTTCCAATAAAAAAATAACAAGTAACATCGGTACCGTAGTAATGCTCCAAGAAAATATATGGGCAGGTAGCAGGTTTTTTATACCAAACTTTCGCGCGGAAAACGTTGCAGTTTATAGCATCCATAATTACAATTTAAACAATTGGATGTTTGACGCTGGTGCCAGATTTGACTACAGACACTTAACTACTTTCCGGAACAAAGCAGATAGCGTTTCTGCTGCAGACCGTACTTTTGGTAATATGTCTGGTACCCTGGGTGCAACCTATAAAATATCGCCTCACTTTAAATGGCTTATCAATGGTGCCTATGCTTGGAGAGCGCCGCAGGTTAATGAACTGTATGTAAATGGGTTACACCATGGCACAGCAAGTTTTGAAATTGGTGATCCCAAATTAAAAAGTGAAAAAGCAATTAACCTTTCTACACAGTTAAAATATCAAACCGATAGTAGCTGGCAGTTTGACCTTGGTTTTTATAATAATATCATAACTGATTTTATTAATCTAACGCCATCGGTACCTGCTACTTTAACGTTAAGAGGGGCCTATCCTACTTTTAGATTTGTGCAAAGCAATGCGGTGTTAAGAGGCATCGATTTTAGTGTACATAAAACACTTAACCGTTCATGGATGGCGGGTGCTAAAACAGCACTTTTATGGGCAAAAAATAGAGATACCAAAGAATGGATTATCCAAATGCCTTCGAACAGAATTGAAGGTGATATCACGTATTCTTTTGCCAATAAACTACTACCAGGCGCTGCTATTGAATTACGCTACATGCATATCATGCAGCAAACAAGAATTCCTACAAGTATTGCCGATTACATTCCACCACCAATTGCATACAGCCTACTTAATTTAGATTTTAGTAGTGACGTAGCTGTTGGAAAAAAACAAATTAGTGTAGGATTAACCGTTGTTAATTTACTCAATCAAACCTACCGTGATTACATGAATAGGTTTAGGTATTTTAATGACGAGCCAGGAAGATCCATTAATCTCCGAATTAAATTAAAATTATGAAACAATTAAAAGTAGGTATCATTTACGCCGTGTTTATGATGTTAATGGTAGGTTGCTCTAAAGACGTAAGCAAACCCAATGACGAAAACGAACACGAAGCCATCAACAAAATAGAACTCGTGTTTGCAGAAACGGGCGGCGCTACCAACAGCTTTGTGATAGAAGATCCGGATGGCGATGGCGGCAACCCACCTTCAAGAATTGACACGATTAAATTAAACAGTAATAAGCAATATAACCTTACTGTAAAAGTGTACAATATTGCAAGTGGCGTTATTAAAGAAGTGTCTTCCACCATTTTAGCTCAAGCAACTTCACACGAATTCTATTTTATACCATCAGGTGTATCTGTAACGGTTCAAAAAACAGATAAAGACAAAAGCGGATACCCTATTGGTTTTTTAAGCAGTTGGCAAACAGCGGCTTCGGGTACAGGAAGCATACTGTTTAAACTGATGCACAAAACAGCCCTAAAAGGCCCTAACGATGGCCCAAATGTAGGCCACAGCGACATTCAATTAAATTTACCAATCATTATTAAGTAAAAACAAACCCATGAAAAAGAGTATTATTTTTTTATTGAGCATTTTAATTTCAAGTGCAACATTTGCGCAAGTTAGTTTTGGAGTAAAAGCAGGTTACAACGCCGCAAGTGTAAAATCGAATGATGCAGAAATTACCGATGACGGACAAACATTGTCTGGTTTTCATATTGGTTCTGTATTGAGCGTTCCGTTTAATAAAAGTGTTTCGTTTCAAACAGGTCTTAACCTTGGAACCAAAGGTGTAAATGTGGCTCACCAAGGACATGGCGATAAATTTAAATTTACTGCACTTGACATTCCTTTAAATATTGTGGTTCACAGCAAAAAAGGTTTGTTTGCAGGAACAGGTTTAAACCTTGGCTATAATTTGTCAGGAAAATTAGACGCGGAGGACGACCCTACCGAAAATTATGATTTTGAATTTGGTAGCGATAAGAATTTTACAAGAGCAGATCTTGGCGTAAACTTTTTAGTAGGCTACCAAACAAAGTCTGGCATTTTTGTTAGCGCTAATAGTTTAATGAGCTTAACAGATATTGCACCTAGTGCCCTTAGCTGGAAAAACAATGTAATCAGTTTATCTATTGGATATACCTTAAAGTCTTCTAAAAAATAGAGGGGTTCGAGAAAATTTTAGTGTTTTACAAAGGCCGCCCAAAGGGCGGCCTTTGTTTTTTTATAGCAAGCCTTATTTTTTATTGAAAAATAGTATATTTAAGTAAACAAAAAGTATGGCGCTATCTGCATTACATACACGCTATTTAGCAGCAATTTGCTTACTATCAATGGTTTGTACCAGTTGCTTACGCGAAAAAAATGGGGGCCTGTTTTTACCTGACGGTTTTGAAGCCGTTGTGGTGGTAGATAGTTTACCAGGCAGGGCTAGGCATTTGGCGGTAAATGATAATGGAGATATTTATGTGAAAGCCAATAAACCAATTGAAGGTGGCATGAACTATGTTTTAAGAGACGAAAACAATGATGGCCACGCCGATATCATTAAAAATTTTGGGCCCATAGCTAGTGAAGGCGCTTATGCTACAGGCATGCGCATTCATAATGGATACCTTTATACCAGTTCAGAAATGCTTGTGTACCGTTATAAATTAAAGAAGGGTGAGATGGTACCTTCTAGCAAAGCAGAGTTTATTGTAATTGACAGCGGACAACCGCGTGAGCATGATGGTAAGCCGCTTGCATTTGATGGCAAAGGACATATTTTTGTTCCATTTGGCGCACCTTCCGATGCCTGTCAAGTAGAGAATAGACTTCCAGGATCACCGGGTATGAAACCCTGTCCTATTTTAGATTCTAATGCAGGTGTTTGGATGTTTGATGAAAATAAAGTCAATCAATTTAGAACCACCGACGGTATAAAAGTAGCAACAGGATTACGCAGTTTAGTTGCCATGACATGGAACAATCAAGACAGTACACTCTATTGTGTGGGTCACGGCAGAGATGGGCTTTCTAGTAGTTGGCCTCAGTTTTACAACGAATGGCAGAGCGCCGTTTTACCTTCCGAAGCATTTTATAAATTAAAGCCGGGTGCCAATGCAGGTTGGCCATATTATTATTTTGATCAAATGAAGGGCAAAGTGATGGTGAATCCCGAATATGGTGGCGACGGTACACTCGAAAACACAGATAAAAATATTGAAACTCCGATCGTTGGTTTTCCAGGACATTTTGCCCCCAATGATTTACTTTTTTATACTGGTGATCAGTTTCCTGCGCGTTATAAAAATGGCGCATTTATTGCCTTTCACGGATCTACCATTCGTGCTCCATACCCACAAGCTGGTTATATTGTAGCGTTTGTTCCTTTTGTAAATGGTAAGCCACAAAAATGGGAAGTATTTGCAGATGGATTTACTGGAAAAGATACACTCGTAAACACCAGTGATAGCAAGCACCGCCCTATGGGACTTGCACAGGGCCCAGATGGATCATTGTATATTTCAGATTCTAAAAAAGGAAAGATTTGGAAAATACAATACAAAGGAAACAAAGAAACATTTTCTGATAAAAATTTAGCTGCTATGAAAGCTAGAGAAAACAGAACCTATGTTAAAAATCCAGACATTGTAAAAGATAATTTAGAAAAAGATAAAGTAGTGCTTGGTGGCGAAAAACTCTATCAAATCAATTGCCGCGTTTGTCATCAAAAAAATGGACAGGGCGATGGTATCAGGTTCCCTTCCATTGCAAAAACAGATTGGGTAAATGGAAACAAGGATACTCTCATAGGCGTTATACTAAAAGGACTAGAAGGGCCTATTAAAATTAATGGTCAACCTTTTCATGGAGCGATGCCTAAATTTTCGCAACTACCGGATAGAGATATCGCAAGCATACTTACCTATATCAGACAAAATTTTGGCAATAAAGCAGACTCCGTATATAAAACGTCTGTAACCATTGTACGCCAGAGGCTTCGCCTGTTAAAACGAAAAGAAATGCAGTTACAAAAAGAAGCTGAAGCTAAATTAAATGCAGCGGCTACTTTACGTAAATAGGCGTTGTCAAACCATTTAAATCGTATACCACTTTACCACCTTTAATGGTAAGCTCGCATTCGAATTTTTCGGTACCATTTACTTTGTAACCAGTTTTATCGTAGAAGCCAAAGTTGCCTTTTCTAATATTTAAAATAGCGATATCCGCTTCTGCGCCTTCTGACAAATGTCCAAGATTGGTTCTGTTAATTACTTGTGCAGGCTTCCAGGTACTTGCTTTAATGACTTCAAAAAGTGGCATCCCTAAATTCATAAATTTAGACATCACACTTAATTGATCTTTCATAGAACTATTCATACTACCGGTATGTAAATCGGTACTAATGGTATTAGGAAACAAGCCAGCTTTTAATGCTGGAATGGCTTGTGTGTAATTGAAACTTGCACCACCATAACCAACATCAAAAATGATGCCCCTTTTTTGTGCTTCCAACACAAAAGGTTTTAATGCACCATTTGTTCCAATAATCTCTTCTCTCGCTCCATTTAATGCAGCATAAGTATGCGTATAAATATCGCCTGGGCGTAAGTATTTAAAAAATAATTCTTGAATCGATAAATTGGGTTGAGAGCCACCAAAGTCAATAATAACAGGCAGTTCAGCGATAGTGCCTGCTTCTACGGCTCGCATAGTGGGCGTCCAATCAGCACCATTAAAATGCGCCAATTTAAAACCTACCACATGATCTTTATACTGCTTTGCTGCACTAGCCGCAAATTTTGGATTCATGTCTGCAATATCCTGTTCGTAATTTCCACCGCGCATGCCCTCTCCTACAATATTTAAAAAAGACAAAACGCGTGTTTGAGAAATATCAATTACATTTTTTTTGAAGGTTGCAAAATTTCTCCAACCGGCACCTCCGCAATCAACCACGGTGGTAACCCCTACTCTAAATGTATAGCCATCTGGCATAAGTGCACTTAAGCCATCACTTAAATAATGATCAGGTTGCGTGCCTGCAAAAACGTGCGCATGCATATCAATAATACCAGGCACTACTTTTAATCCGGTAGCATCCACCACTTGCCTAGCATCAGCGGCAGGGAGGTTTTTTCCTACCTTAACTATTTTACCTGCTTTAATGGCAATATCCATAACAGCATCAATGCCATTTTTAGGATCAATTACATGACCGCCTTTTACCAATACATCAAAACTATTGGCTGTTGTTTGAGCTTTCAATTGAAACGTTAGGGCTACAAACAAGGTAATTATGAGTAGGTTCTTATTCATACATTAAAAGTTTACATTAGTACAGTACGTAATTTAAAGAAAATATACACAAAGTGCATAAATTATAGGTAAGCAGATTTAGTTTTCTGCCATTAATTCATTAATTTCTACTTCAAATTTATAAACGATTGCCATGAATTTAATTGCTACTTTCCTTGTCAGCAACCTAATGCATTTTTTGCCCGCCGACACCAGTCATTACCCGCTTGTTGTTGGGTCTTATACCAAAAAAGGAAACCCAGGTATTGAAGTATATGGCGTCAATGCCGTAACAGGTAAACCAAAACTTCTGTACACAAAAGAAAATCAAAACGCATCTTATTTAACGGTCTCACCAGATGGAAAATTCATGTATGCTGTTTCGGAAGGTGCCAAAGACGCTTCTTTTGTTAGCGCTTATCAATTAGACGCTAACAATCAGTTTCAAAAAATAAATCAAGAACCTATTAAAGGAGCAGCACCATGCTTTATTAGTTATAGACCTGAAAGTAAAACGGTGTACACCGCTAATTATACATCCGGCAGTGTCAGTGTTTTTAGAACATCAGATAATGGCGCACTACTTCCAATTGCTCAAGAAATAAATTACAATGGGTCTAGTATTCATAAAGCCAGACAGGAAGCGTCGCATGCACACAACGTAGTATTAACGCCCAATCATGAGCAGCTTTTAGTAACAGACCTTGGTGCCGATAAAATTTACATGCACAAAATATATGCAAGCGGATTACTCGACGAAAAATACACCAGCGTATCCATCACACCAGGCAACGGTCCTAGACATTTTGTGTTTAACAAACAAAATACTCGTGGCTATTTAATCAACGAATTATCTGGCACTGTCGACGTTTTTTCTATCCTTCCTAACGCACTAGAAAAAATACAAACCATTGTTGCAGATACCGCAAACGTTACTACCACAAAAGGAAGTGGCGATATTCATATTTCTCCAAGTGGCAAATGGCTTATTACTACCAACCGCGTAACATCGGAGGAGTTAACGGTATTTAAAATTGAAGCAGATGGTAAACTCACAAAAATGCTGCATCAGCCGGTTGCGCAAAGACCCCGAAATTTTAGTTTTTCGCCTAACGGACAATTTGTTTTTGTAGCCAGTCAAACTGAAGACAAGGTTCAAATTTTTTCGTTTGATGATGCGACTGGAAAATTAACCAACACAAATCAAGACCTTGCCGTTAAAGGCCCCGTTTGTTTAGTGTTTGGCAACGATCCCATCGAAGTCAATCCCGAAGAACGCATCAAGCAATTAAACATTCAATTAATTCCTGTAGTACCCCCAATTGCAAACTATGTGAAGCAGGTGCAAGTGGGCAATTTGGTATACTTATCGGGGCATGGACCCGATAAACCAGGTGGTGGTCAAATGTTTGGTCATTTAGGAAAAGATGTAACCATCGAAGAAGGTCAATTGGCAGCAAGACTTACTGGCATTTCTATGATATCCACTTTAAAAGCCTATATCGGTGATTTAAATAAAGTAAAACGCATTGTAAAAGTATTAGGCCTTGTAAACTCGGAACCCAACTTTACGCAACAGCCACAAGTGATGAATGGCTTTTCTAATTTAATGGTTGAAATTTTTGGAGAGAGAGGAAAGCATGCAAGATCTGCACTTGGCTTGGCTGCATTACCCAATAATATTTCGGTAGAAATAGAAATGATTGTTGAACTCAAATAAAAAGTAAAATAAATTTTTAAAATAAAATAAACCGCTATGAAAACAAACAACCGCCGCTCCATTTTTAGAAGAATGTTTGCAGGCATTTTGGGTGTTACAGGTACAGCTATGGCTGCAAACGCCGCTAGCAATAACAACGATTCAGCTCCACAAAAAGAAGTATTCAATGTCGAGTACGATCAGGATGTTCCGCTATTTTCAGGATCTACAAAATTTGGAGGTATGGTATTTGTAGCGGGCAAAGGCGCGCATTTTGAAGGAGATATCAAAGCACACACTGATCATGTATTAAAAGAATTGGAAAAAGAACTCATTAAAGCTGGGTCTTCGATGGAGAAAGTTTTAAAAGTAAATGTATACCTAGCCGATTTAAATGATTACAAACAAATGAATGAAGTATACAAAGGCCGCTTTGGCGCTAACCCACCTGTAAGAACAACGGTGGCTACCTATGGCGGTGTACCTGGTAATTCACTTGTTGAAATGGATTGTATCGCAATTGCTAATTAATAAAAACAAAACCTATGAAACGCAGAGACCTCATTAAATATATTTCAATTTCACCGCTAGCTGGTGGTGCTATTGCAAGTGGCTTAGCCAATGCCGCACCAAAATCTACACCAATCGAAGTTGCTAAAAAACGCGACTTGTTTAGTGAACTAGGCGTGCGCACATTTATTAATGCTGCAGGTACCTATACCGCTATGACAGCAACCCTTATGCGCCCTGCAACTGTAGAAGCCATTAGACAAGCGTCGCATAAATTTTGCATGCTTGATGATTTACAAGATAAAGTAGGTGAAAGACTCGCTCAAATTACAAGAGCGGAAGCGGTTGTTGTAACCAGTGGTGCATTTGCTGCACTCACACTTGGTATGGCAGGTATTTTAACAGGCATGGACCCCGTTAAAGTAAAACAACTTCCAAAACTCGAAGGCACGGGCATGAAAACAGAAGTGATTTGTCAAAAATCACATGCCATTGGATACAACCAAGCCTTAACCAATGCCGGTGTTAAAATTGTAATGGTAGAAACGCTAGAGGAGTTAATTAAAGCCATCAATCCTAACACAGCAGCCATGCACTTTTTACATGTGCAATCGGATAAAGGACAAATTCAGCACGAAGAGTGGGTAGCCATTGGAAAAAAATATGGTATACCTACCACTATAGATATCGCTGCCGATGTGCCACCAGTAAGTAACCTATGGCGCTTTAATGAAATGGGTTTTGATTTTGTTGCCATTTCTGGCGGTAAGGCATTACGTGGCCCTCAAAGTGCCGGTTTACTAATGGGTAAAAAAGATTTGATTAAAGCTGCAAGATTATCAATGCCACCGCGTGGTGAAACCATTGGTAGAGGTATGAAAGTAAACAAAGAAGAAATTTTAGGCATGATGGTTGCCGTGGAAGAATTTGTAAAAATTGACCACGACGCAGAAGCCCTTATATTTTTAGAAAGAATTAAAAAAATACAAGCAGCCGCAGATTCGGTTCCGGGTATTACCACAAAAATTTCTACACCAGTACTTGGCAACGTAACCCCTACTTTAAATATCAGTTTTGATTATAGTAAAATTGGTAAAACCGGTGAGCAGTTACGCCTAGACCTTCGTAACGGATCGCCATCTATCGAATCGGTGGGCGGTAAAGACAATATTGGCATGACGGCCTGGTCTTTACAAGAAGGCGAAGATGTAATTGTTGCTAAACGTTTAAAAGAAGTTTTAGAAGCTGCTGTAAAATAACATGTATGAAAAAATTAGGGCTATTTGCATTACTTACCGCTTATTGTATTTTTTCTAATGCACAACAATTTCCTAGTTCAGAACTTATATACCTAACCAGCCAATGGAAAGGTGAAAGATTTGAAGATGGTAGACCTAAAATAAGTGATGCCCTTATTGCCAGAGCCAGAAAAATTGGTATCGAAGAAGCCTGGCAAGTACTTTACAATGAAGGTTACAAAAATCAATTTGAAGGCAACTGGAAAATGGTACACGATAATGTTCCGGTTGTAGGAAGAGTTGTAACAGCTCGTTATAGCCCTTCAAGACCCGATATTGAAGCACTTATTAAAGAAAGAGGCAAGGCAGAAGGACGCACCGGTAATACCAATGCATGGCCCATTCAAGTATTGCAAAAAGGAGACGTGTATGTAGCCGAAGCATTTGGAAAAATTGCACAAGGCACATTAATTGGCGACAATTTAGGCGCGTCTATTTTTAATAAAACCGGCAATGGTGTCATTTTTGATGGCGCTGCTAGAGACTTATCAGGTCTTGCGCAAATCAGTGGCTTTAACGCGTATGTTAGAGATTTTCATCCTTCTTTTTTAGAGGAAGTGGTACTCATTGGACTTAATAGCCCTATCAGAATTGGCGCTGCTGTTGTAATGCCTGGCGATTTGGTTTTATCAGAAAGAGAAGGCGTTTTATTTATTCCTGCCCACATGGCAGAAAAAGTAATTGCCACCGCCGAGTTTATTGCGGTTAGAGACCGTTTTTCAAAAGATGTATTAAAGCAAGGAACTTTTACTGCCGGTCAAATTGATAGCCAGTGGAGTGAAACTATAAAAACTGCATTTTTATCTTGGATAGAAAAACACCCAAGCGAACCTCAAATTACAAAAGCATCTCTCGAAAAATTTTTAGAAAAAAGAACCTGGTAATTATTGATTAAAAGCCGTACCTATGAATTCGTATAAAACACTTTTGTATACTTCGGTCCTCTTGTTTGTTGCATCGGGCATACTATATGCTATGGGTCTTACCCAGTATGTAGGTTTTAGTGTAGCTTCTGCATTTTTACTATTAAGTATTGCCGTAAAATACACCAACAACTACAAAGGATTTAGTTTTACACTCGTGATTTTTTCGGCAGTATCCCTTTCTTTATCTCAGCCACAATTATTTACAGTATGGGGTGACTATAAACTAACAGGGCTGATAGTTCCGCTTATCCAGTTGATTATGTTTGGCATGGGCACCTCTATGAGCATGAAAGATTTTGCACTAGTAGTAAAAACACCAAAAGGTGTTATTATAGGCGTGGTAAGTCAGTTTGCTATTATGCCAACACTAGGTTTTTTACTAGCCTCCATCTCTAATTTGCCACCCGAAATAGCGGCAGGCATTATTTTAATTGGATGTTCTCCAAGTGGGCTTGCTTCCAATGTAATGTCTTATTTAGCCAAAGCAAACCTTGCCTTATCTATTACCATTACTTCAATTACAACCTTGATTGCACCATTTGTTACTCCCTTACTCATGAAACTTTTTGCTGGCGAATTGGTTGAAATAGATGTTACTAAAATGATGTGGGATATTAATAAAATGATTTTACTCCCAATTGGTGCTGGACTTATTTTCAATCAATTTTTAAAAGGAAAATTAAAATGGATGGATAGTGCTATGCCTGTTGTTTCAATGGCTGGTATTGCTGCAATCATCACCATTATTACCGCTTCAGGTAGAGACAACTTACTTACTATTGGACCTATCCTAATTGGTATTGTAGTCATACACAATACAGCTGGTTATTTACTAGGCTATTGGAGCGGCAAACTATTTAAAATGCCTGAACAAGATTGTAGAACCATTGCTATCGAAGTGGGTATGCAAAATGGAGGACTTGCTTCTGGCCTTGCGCAACAATTAGGCAAAGCAGCTACTATGGGACTCGCGCCTGCCGTATTTGGACCCTTCATGAATATTACAGGATCTATTTTAGCATCCTACTGGCATAAGCGGGAACCAAAAAATTAAGGAAGTTTAGTTAAACTGAATCACACCGTACTTTTCAAATTC
>CANEWV010000011.1 GCA_947442905.1 Chitinophagaceae bacterium
ATTACTACTTGCACATTACCCCAATATTGGCGCTGTAAAAATTGGCAAAGTAATAGACAAAGGTTCTGTACCCCGCATTGGTGATAAATCAAATAGAGGCGGATTATTTAACTACACAGATAATAGACAATCAAAATGGGTAGGACAAAATGATATTTGGATACAAGGCACTTTTAATTACGGCTTTGCAGACGACTATATTAATATTGCAAACATAGATACCACAAAAAAAGAAATTAAATTAGCCAGCCCACATATTTATGGTATTGCACACGGAAGGGATTTTCAGGAATACATCGCCTACAATATTTTAGAAGAACTTGATAGCCCCGGCGAGTGGTGGCTAGACAAAAAAACCGGTATGTTGTATATATGGCCTCCTACTAATAGCCCTACTAATAGCGCCGGCAAAACTGATATTGCTACTGCTAACATTACGGTTTCGATACTTGAAACACCCATCGTATCAATTATTAACGCCGGGCATCTAACAATCGAAGGCTTTACCATAGAAGCCGGAAGAGACATGGGGGTTTATTTAGAAGGTGGTAGCAATAATGCCATTGCAGGCTGCACCGTTAGAAACCTTGGAACCTCCGGCATTTTTATGGGACAGGGCGCCGAGGCCAAACAAAAAGACATGGGTATCGATGATTTTGATGGTACCCCTACTTCTGGCATCATTGGAAGTCTTCAAAATTATTTATATAAAAACACCAGCTGGAATAGAAACGCAGGCTTTAATCAAACCATCATCAGTTGCGACGTTTACAACACTGGGAGCGGCGGTATTTATTTAAGTGGTGGCGATAAACGAACGCTCACAAAAGCAAACAACATTGTTGAAAATTGTAAAGTACATGACTTTAATAGAAGAAATAAATTTATTTGGTCGGGCATTAGTGTAGACGGATGCGGCAATAAAATAAGACACTGCGAAATATCCAATTCAGATTGGCAAGGTATTTTTGTACATGGTAACGAGCACGTTTTTGAATACAATAATATCCATCACGTAACACTCAATTCGGACGACACCTCTCCATGGTATATTGGTAGAGATCCTAGCGATAGAGGCAATGTAGTGCGCTACAATTATTTTCACCACATTGGTAACCCCAACCGGATGAATATGGGTATTTATTGTGACGACTCATCGGCAGATGTATTTGTTTTTGGAAACGTGTTTTATAAAATGGAAACAAAGCATGGTATTTTATTTACCAATAGCGGCTGGGACCTTGTTATGAAAAATAATATTATTATAGAACCCACCGATGCTACGGCTCAAATATCGGCGCATTATTACACCTGGGCAGCAGGCTCCGAAAAATCGATGTTTGGCGAAAACGGCCTTATTAGAAACCGCCTTACAAAAAGCGTTGCTTATCAGCAAGAACCATATGCAAGTAAGTACCCAGGGCTACTCGAATATTTAGATACCATACCAGGTACCAATCAGTGGAAAGCCATGCGTGCGCATGGAAACGTATTTGCAGACAACCTCGTAATTGGTGGACCTAAAAGCCCCACCAAATTAATTGGCGGCAACTATGCCACCATTACAGAGAGAGATAATTATAGGTCTATTATCGATCCAGGATTTGTAGACATGGCGCATGAAAATTTCACACTACGCCAAACATCGGAAGTATTTAAAAAAATAAAAGGCTTTGAACCTGTCCCATTTGAAAAAATGGGACTGTACAAAGACAAATATAGAAATTAATAATACAAACTCTTAAGAATCCCCATTTCTAACCCCCTGAGTTCGGCAAGACCTCTAAGTCTTCCAATGGCAGAATAGCCTGGATTGGTTTCTTTTTTCAAATCATCTAGCATTTGATGGCCATGATCTGGACGCATAGGAATTGAGATATTGCGCTTACGCATCACTTCAATAATTTCTTTGACAACACGGTACATATCAACGTCACCTTCTAAGTGATTGTCTTCATAAAAATCGCCAGCTACATTTCTTTTGGTACTGCGCAAATGAATAAAATTAATGCGGTCACCAAAATTACGCACGATAGCTGGAAGGTCATTATCCGGTCTAACACCAAAAGAACCTGTACAAAAACACAGGCCATTAGATAAAGAAGGAACGGCACTAAATAATGCCTGAATATCAGATGCTGTGCTTACCACTCTTGGAAGTCCCAAAATTGTATACGGCGGGTCATCTGGATGAATCACCATTTTCACACCACATGACTGGGCAATAGGAATAATTTGATCTAAAAAATAAATAAGATGCGCGCGAAGTTTTGCTGCATCAATTCCATCATAAGCCGCTAACGCATTTCTAAACGCTTCCATGGTAAAACTTTCTTCACTACCCGGAAGTCCTTTAATCATGTTGTGTTGCAATTGCAATTTTTCGGCATCAGTCATGCCGTTAAACCTAATTGTGGCAGCTTCCATTTCAGCTGGCGTATAATCTGCAGCCGCGTTTTTTCTTTCTAGTATAAATACATCAAATGCAACCACCGCAGCTTTTTCATACAACAGCGCTAACGACTTATCGGGCATTTCGTACTTTAAATTGGTACGCGTCCAATCCATCACTGGCATAAAATTATAGGTCACAATTTTAATACCGCAGTTACTTAAATTTTGTAGCGTTTGCTTGTAATTGTCAATGTATTTTTCAAATCCAGCAGATTGCGTTTTAATAGCTTCTTGCACGGGAACACTTTCAACGACATCCCAGCTAAGCCCTGCAGCTTCAATAATTTGTTTTCTTTCCTGAATAGCCTCAATAGGCCACACTTCGCCATTTGGAATTTGATGTAATGCAGACACCACACCCGTACAGCCCGCCTGCCTAATATCCCATAAACTTACAGGGTCATTAGGGCCATACCAACGCATGGTTTGAATCATTCTAGTTTGTTCAGACATACACTTTATTATTCTAAATCTTCGGCAGCAATAACATTTACTTTAGGAACCAATAAGTGCATAATTACCCACGCTAATAAATAAGCAGATCCGCACACAATAAACATGATATAATAGGCCGTTTCAATTTGTCCTATAGAACGGTAATGCACAAATAAATTCTTTTGTACGGCCATAGAAAGTAAAATACCTCCAATAGCCCCAAACATGCCACCAATGCCTGTTACAGAGCCTACCGCACGCTTTGGAAACATATCACTAACTGTTGTGAATATATTAGCACTCCATGCCTGATGCGCCGCAGCTGCTATTCCAATTACAAATACAGCCAACCACATATTCATACCGCCTAATACTTGCGCAAACAAAATAGGCAATACTAAAAACGCATATAGTAACATAGAAGACTTACGTGCTTTAAATACAGCCCAATTATTTTTAATTAAATACATGGGAAGCCAGCCACCAAAAATACTACCCACTGCAGACATGGTATATACTGCAGCAACCGGAAGCGCAATGGCAGTTCCTTTAATATGGTATTGGCTTTCTAAAAAATCAGGTAACCAGAAAAGATAAAACCACCAGATTGGGTCGGTTAACAATTTACCTAAAGCAAATGCCCATGTTTGTTTGTATTTTAACAATGCGACCCAGCTAAAAGATTTTGTGTTCAGTGCATCTCCTTCTGCAATAGCATCTGCGTCGCTATTAATATAGGCAAGCTCGGCAGGTGATAATTTAGGATGTTCCGATGGTTTATAATAATGCTTATTCCAAAAAAACAACCAAATAAATCCTAGTAAACCAGTGGCGATAAATGCCCACTGCCAGCCATAAGCTGCTGCAATAAATGGAACAGTTAAGGGCGCAATAATAGCACCAATATTTGCACCCGAATTAAACAGACCTGTTGCAAAAGCACGCTCTTTACGTGGAAACCATTCTGCTACTGTTTTAATAGCGGCCGGGAAATTACCAGCTTCGGTAACGCCAAGGGCAGCACGTGCCACCGAAAATCCAAATACACTTTTAGCAGCGGCATGCAAAACAGCAGCAACGCTCCAAAGTCCAGTAGCCAAAGCATATCCTTTTTTAGTGCCCACTGTATCAATAAATCTTCCGGCCAACAATAAACCTATCGCATAGGAAACCTTAAATGCGATTTCTACATTTGTATAATCAGCGTCATCCCACTTAAGCTCAGTAGTTAAGGTAGATTTCAATAAACTAATGACCGCTCTATCTAAATAGTTAATAGTAGTAGCAAAAAATACCAGGCTACAAATAGTCCAGCGGTAACGTCCAATTTTTTGTTCCATATAGCAATGCTTTAAATCGTAATTATCTTATAGTTTTAACAAGCGCTAGCAATTCTTTTGTTTGCGCTTCTAATTGTTCAAAATTTTTATTGGTAAGCACTTCTTTCGTGATAAGCTTACTACCAAGCCCCACACCTGCCACACCTGCTTTAAACCAGGTCCCAATATTTTGCGCTGTAGGTTCTACACCACCCGTTACTAAAAAATCAACGCCAGTAAATAAAGTTTTAATAGCATCTACAAAACCAGGACCCAATACATTGCCAGGAAAAAGTTTTATAAGTGTCGCACCCGATTTTTGTGCTACATGAATTTCGGTAGGAGTCATACAACCTGGGATCCATAAAACTTTGTGCATGTAAGCAACATCTGCAACACTCGCATCAAAACAAGGGCTAATTAAAAAATCGGCACCAGCTTCAATAAATGCAGTTGCGTCTTGTGGCGTTTTTATGGTGCCAATACCAAGTATTAAACCAGGCATTGTTGATTTTAAGGAAACCAAATGCGTGAAATTAGCAAGTGCTTTTGGACCTCTATTGGTAAACTCAACACTCCTAACACCACCATTATATAATGCACGAAGTACCCCTTCGCATACCGTAACATCATCATGATAATACAAAGGCAATATGCCTTCTGCTTTTATTTGATTGACAAGAAGCGCTTCTCTTTCCATTTAATACCTTGATTTAATTTGCTCAATTGTTTGCTTGGTGCTATCACCGAGCTCTTGCAATTTACCAAAAGCTGCCGAAGCGGCATAATTTATCGTTTCGGTGTGATCATGCCCATTATGGATACCATAAATAAGGCCCGCCATAAAACAATCTCCACTCCCCACTTTGTCTACCACCGAACTAGCCTCAAAGCTAAATGATACCGCTTGTTCGCTGATTGTATCAAGCGTAGCATAATAATTTACACCAGCACCATCGGGGGTAAACCTAAAAGTGTTAGCTACAACTTTACAATTTGGATTTTGCGTAAATAATATAGCAGCCGTTTCTTTTGCACATGCAGCAAACTCCTCTTTAGTGACTGCTGTTTCTGCACCTTTGGGTACCTCGATGCCCATTAGGTCTCTAGTACTCCAAATATTACCCATGATAAGGTCTGCATAAGACACCAGTTCTGGCATCACTTGTGCAGGTTGTTTGCCATATTTCCAGAGTTTAGCACGGTAGTTTAAATCGACAGAAATAGTAAGGCCTAATCGTTTTGCAGCCTTTAATGCATCTAAACATACAGCTGCAGCCTGTTCATTTAATGCAGGACTAATTGCACTAAAATGAAACCAATCAGAACCTTCGAGTAAAGTATCCCAATTTATTTTTCCCGGGAATAAAGCAGTTGAAAATGAAGCATGTGCACGGTCATAAATAACACCTGCATTTTTTAAATCGGCACCTTGTGGTAAAAAATAAATACCCATTCTGTCTCCGCAAAACTGCATGGCATCTACACCTATATTGCAAGCGGCAATCGAAGCTGTAATTTCTTTGGACAAATAATTGTCTGGCATTGCAGACATGTACGTAACTGGTTGTTGCCATCCGGCCAACGCCTTTGCCACATTGAGTTCTGCGCCACCAATATGAACAGGCATAGTAGCGTTATTAATCCAAGCCTGGTCTAATACGGGCGACATACGAAGCAAAATCTCACCAAAACAAAATACTTTTTTCATACAAATGACATACCCGTTTGAATTACAAGATAATATGAAATGAAATAAAAAAGTAGATTATTTGTCTTTCCACCCAAAATAATCATTGGCGTTGTTGTAACAAATGTCTTGGATAATTTGACCTACCCACTTTGTATCGTTTGGTAATTCACCGTTTTCAATTTCATCTCCAAATAAATTACACAATATGCGTCTAAAATATTCGTGCCTAGGAAATGATAAAAAACTTCTCGAATCGGTAAGCATACCCACAAACCTACTCACAAGACCCATATTGCTTAATGCATTCAATTGTTTTATAATACCATCTTTTTGGTCTAAAAACCACCAACCACTACCAAACTGTATTTTACCAGCTACCGATCCATCATTAAAATTACCAATCATAGACGCCATGAGTTCATTGTCGGCAGGATTTAAATTATAGATGATTGTTTTAGCCAACTTATCTTCACTATCCAGCTTATTTAAAAATTTAGAAAGTGCTGCTGCTTGAGAAAAATCACCAATACTATCCCATCCTGTATCCGGACCTAGTTTAGAAAGCATACGTGAATTGTTATTACGCAGTGCCCCTAAATGATATTGTTGCACCCATCCTTTTTCCCAATCCCATGCTGCAAAGTGAAGTAACATGCAGCTTTTAAACTTACGCTGCTCAATAAGGCTTAGATCTTTACCGCCGTATACTTTTGTAAAAATCGATTCAATTTCCTGACCTGTAAAATCTTCTACATAAATCTCTTCTAGTCCATGATCACTAACAGCGCATCCCATTGAAGCAAAAAAGTCGTGGCGGTTTTGAAGTGCAAATAAATAATCTTCAAATGAAGAAACAGATAAATTGGTTACAGACTCTAATTTTTTTACATAAGCAATAAAGGTAGCAGCGCTAGCAACTTCCATGGCTTTATCAGGTCTAAAGGCGGGCTTAATTTTTACCTCAAAATCACTCTCCGAAAGCCTTTTATGGTATTCTAAAGAATCAATTGGATCATCTGTTGTACAAATGACTTTCACATTCATTTTACGAATCAAGTTTTTGATACTAAAAGAATCTGTTTGAATTTGTGCACTTGCATTTTTGTAAATAGACATTGCAGAACTTGGATCTAGGATTTCATGGATGCCAAAATATCTTTTTAATTCCAAATGCGTCCAATGATACAGCGGGTTTCGCATGGTATAAGGAACAGTAGCTGCCCACTTTTCAAATTTTTCATAATCGGATTTACCACCCGTGCAATAAGATTCATCAACACCACTTGTACGCATCGCTCTCCACTTGTAATGATCGCCGTAGAGCCATCCCTGGGTTAAATTTTCAAATTTAATATCTTCAGCAATTTGCTGTGGTGACAAATGACAATGGTAATCGATAATTGGCATTTGTTTAGCGTACTCATTGTATAATAACTCCGCTGTTTTTGTTTGCAACAAAAAATCTTCACCCATAAATAACTTACCCATCTCTTTCAAATTTTAATTATACTATCAACGCCAAAACATCTTTTACAGAACTAGCTTCAATTGCATCCACATAATCAAATACCTGTTCGTTAAAAACGTCCGATGCTACAAATGTATTTTTAGACGCCCAAGCAGTAGACATTTCTGCGGCTTTGTCGTCTTTAATTTCATATAATGAACCAGCATAGGCTCCCATATATTTTCGAGGCTCCATTTCTCTAGATTTCATAAATACTAAAAAACCAGCAAAACCAAAAGACATACGTTTAGGCGCTCTACCATTCTGCTGTAAATACTTTTCAACTAATGGCACAACCCTCATTTGCATTTTAGACGTGTATTGTACAGAAATGTTTAACCACAAATGCTCAATACTCTGGTTCGAAAAACGGTCAATCACCTGCATTGCAAAACTACGCGCTTCTTCTAACGAAATTTCGCCATCAGCTACGAGTGGTACAATTTCTCCTAATAACATTTCAGAGATATATGATCTAAATTGATTGTCATTTAGTGCCTCTTTAACTGTTAAAAACCCACTTAAATAAGCCACCCCACAACACAAAGAGTGCGTAGCATTTAAAAGCCTTAATTTAATTTCTTTGTACTTATTAATGCTAGGGGCTAAAATCACCCTAGCATCTGCGGCTGCAAAAGATAGTATTGATGCGGTTTTTTCACTGGCAGTTTCTATCGCCCACAAGCGGTAAGGTTCAGACATAATAGCTAGGGCATCAACGTAGCCTGCTTTTTGTTCGAATGTTGCTACTTCAGATGCAGGCAATTTACCTGGCACAATACAATCAACCAATGAACTACAAAAATCATTGTCATTTTTTACCCACTCTATAAATGAGGCATCAAGCCCTTTTAATCGTGCTAATTCTATTACAATTTCTTTTAGTTTAATGCCATTATCACTAATGAGCTCGGTTGGAATAATTACCAACCCTGAATCTTGCGAGCCATTAAAAATACGGTAACGTTCTATTAAAAAATGAAGTAGTTTACCCGGAAATGATTCTGGAAATAAAGCTGTAGCATCCGAGGGAACAAGTGAAATGCCAACTTCGGTGGTATTTGAAATAATTACCTGAATATCCTTACTAGCTGCGCAAATTAATACTTCATCCCATTGTGATTTTGCAGAAATAACCCTACTAATAGAAGCATTAATTGTGGTGCGCTCTATGGGCAATCCATTTTCAATGCCTTTTTCAAGTATCGTATATAATCCATCTTGCGCACCATAGGCATCCGTGTTTCCCTGATCTGTAGATTTTACAACTACAATTCTTCCATTAAATAAACCCTGTTTATTTGCTTTGTCAATGAAATAATCAGGCAAGCCGCGAAGCAACACGCCAGTTCCAAACTGCAACACTTTTTCAGGTAGCGCAAATAATGCATCTACATTTTGGTTGGTAACAGTCGTATATATTTTTCTATTTAACATCATTTATTGTTGTCATAGCGCCAACTATGCTGCTTTAAAATTCATTATTTTTTAACTGGGATTTGAGATATCAACCATTTTACTAAACCTTTTGCTGCCTCAGCATTTTGATATATAGCCGGGAGCATTCGACCATCTGTGTATTCATTGTAAAGCCAAGGATCACCGGTTGCAAAAACGGTACCCTTACCAATTTTAGCAGTTGCAAAAACAACCAAATCTCCTTTTGTTAGTAATGATTTAGCAGGCGACTTAGCAGTTATGGAACAAACTTCTTTTTGATAAATAGTTTGAACATTTTTAAAGATTTGATGCCCCGCAGGTACATCAATTTTCCCGCCTACATAATTTGTTCCAACTACTTTATTATGAGTATCCTCATTAAAATGAATACCAAATAAATCAGATAATTTATTAATAGCAGTAAAATCGGCGTTGGGTTTATCATTATGAAATAAAACCAATACACCTCCTGCTTTTACCCAATTATAAATCTCCTGGGCGTCTCTATCATTCATGTAATTTGGGGTAGGATTGTCTGCTATATTATCCGCATCAACAATCATATATATAGAAGCATTTTTTAAATTGCCAGCTGTTGGTGCTTGCGACAATGTTTTAGTTTGTAATCCATTAGAAGTTATTATATTTCCTAAAAAAGAAAACCCATTGTTATACATTTCAGGCCACTTATAATGGTAGGCATATTCAACACCTTTAATGTCTTTTTTCTTTTCTGCATTGTAATAATCGTCCAACAAAAAAACTTTATTCTTACCAGGTTTTGGCAGCAGATGCCACTCCATTTCAGTAGCAGCTAGTATAAATACACCTACTCCATTGGGGTCCCCACTTAGGGTTCCTTTCAAATTGGCATAGCCCTCTTTGCTGGTATCAATAAACTGTTTTAAAATACCATCATATCCTTTTTTTGAAACCGCCAAATAACTAGCAGGTAAAAAACCTAAACGCACCGCTTTAGCATTGGCATAAACAAACATCGCACTTGCGGAAACCTGTACTTTTTTAATAGCATCTACACGTCTTTTAAAAATGGATACCAGTGTATCACGCTTTGGATGTGCAACCGGAAAATTTTCAAGCACATCTACAAGTGCCATTTCATAAAAACCTGTTTTAGCATCTCTTGCATGCTGTTCCATCCCAATAAATCGATTAGCGATATCATCAAAAGCTTCGGGCTCGTGAAATTGTTTTGCATAAGCGGCATAAAAAGGCTCACCCATATAAAGTATGCCTTCATTTTTGCGCAACTGTGCTTTTAATTGATCTCTTAATAATGATGCTGCTTTGTAATATTTTACCTGACCAGTTACATTATAAAGTGACAATAAAATTCTCCCGAGTAAAATATTATCAATATCATAATCCTGCACTTTATGAAATTTGATATCACCGTTTTCGGAAATAAAATAATTGATGCTATTTTGGAGGTAAGAAAAATAGGCGGGATTGGCGGTTTGTATCCACAAGCGCTCAATGCCAAGTAATCCAAAGCTTTGATCATACGTCCACTTGGTAGGCTTAGCAGTATCTGCACCAACTGGCACTTTCCATAAAGTAGCCATAGCAGTTGCTGCAACCTCAGCAGCCAAAGATTTAGTTTGCGCATAGGCAAGATGCATATTTATGATTAGCGCAAATGATAATAAAAATAAATACTTCATAGTTTCTTTAGAAAGTAGCAGACCCTGTATAATCTATCAATTTAGTCTCAAAAATTAAATAAGCTTTACAGCTTGGCGTGCTAAAAGTTTCCAATCTTTTCCAGTCTTTGTAAAAACCAATAAAATTTTCAATTTTATTTCGCTAGGCTTACCGCCATCGTTAATATTTGCAATTAAACTATGCCTAACTAACGCAATGTTTTTTTGCACAGATATGGTTTGACCGTAAAATTCAATAGATACAAAATCCGATTTACCTGAAACGATTTTTTCTACAAATTCATACTTACCTTCTATGGTTCCATTACTATGCCCATAGCTTAGGCTATCATGTACAACAGATTCTAAATCTTCTTTTATCCCACTTATCATAGCTAGACGTAATTTCTCCACAGTCGAAATCACTTCAGAGTCTTGTCTAGATTGAGTAAATCCAACCAAAGAATAAGTTAGTATCAATAACAGAAGCGCCGCTTTTTTCATAATAAAATATTAAGATTAATAGGATGGGAATTATAGAGGAAGCACCCGTATATTCCTAAATCGAACCACATCGCCATGGCCTAAAAAGCCAATATGACCTGAAGTTCGCTTCAATCCGGGGTGCTCGTTATGATCCATGGTGCCGCTTGTTGAAGCCTCCTTAGTATCAGCATCCGTAATGGTTTCGCCATTTAATATGACTTTAACGCGTGTGCCTTTTACAACAACAACTTCTTCATTCCACTCACCAATTGGCCTTAAATAGCCCCTTCTAGCCGGCATAACACCATAAATTGAGCCGTGGTATTGATAAGGCTTTAAATTCTTGTAGATTTCGGCATCATTGTCTAGTATTTGAAGCTCCATACCCACGTAAGCGGCGTCACCCTCCAATGGCGTTCTAATCCCCAATCCATTATTAGCACCAGGGGTTAACTGAAACTCAAAACGGTATTCAAAATCGGAATATTCGTCTTTGGTATACAAATTACCGCCGCCTGTGCTTTTTGGATTTACTACAATGGCGCCATCTTGCAATAGATAGCCAGCCTTATTACCTACCCACTGATCTAGGTTTGTGCCGTCAAATAACAATTTAAAACCTTGTTGTTTTTCAAAATCTGACAAGGCATTTGGCAAATTGCTAGGAAGCTCTCTAATATAAATATTTCGGTAGGCAACATAAGTGCCGTGTGCCTGCAGTTCAATTTGCTCTTTTACAAAAATTGGAAGTGTGCGGTCCCAATAATTTTCTAACACAACTTTATCTGTTACAAGTACACCGTTTAAATAAACAGTTACCACTGCGCCACGCATAATAATATGAAACGTATTCCAACTACCTATTTTATTGTCAGCAACTGCTAATGGATTACGCTGGTTTTTTTGATTGTTATAAAGTCCACCAGAACCAACTTGCGCGCCCACTTCACGTCTACTAGTATCCCAAATTTGAACCTGTGGTGTCCCACGTAAGTAAATACCAGCATCGCCTTTTTCGGTGATTTTCCAATCCACAAAAAGTTCAAAATCACCGTATTGTTTTTGGGTACATAAATTATCGCCATGGCCGGTAAATACAAGTAGGCCATCTTTTACAACCCAATCTGATTTTATGGTTGCATCCGCTTTTGCCCCCGCTTCCATTAATTGTTGTGCACTCATTTTTGAGCGTGCAATAGGATTTGCAACAAGACCTTTCCAGCCCGTTAAATCTTTACCGTTAAATATATTTTCGAAACCATAGTCGTATGGCATGGCCTTAATGTGATACGCCAATTTGCTAGCCAAAATAGCACTATCCTCACCGCGCAATAAAGCAAGCGCTCTTTGTAAAACAGGTCTTACCATGGGACCTTTAAAATCGGGATTAGCAAGTGCCAGTTTAGATACAACAATCGCTGCATCAGACTGTAGCGCCGTAGTTTCTAAAAATTTAGCAGCAAACATGAGCGCACCTAGTTTATTTACTTTGCCGGCTTCAATAATAATTTCTTTTTGAGCGGTGGGGCTTTTTGCAATTTCCATTTGGTCTTGTAAATCGAGTAATCGTTGGGCTGGAAGAACTGCTTTAGCTGGCGTTAATGCAACTGCCTGTATAAAAGGTAAAACACTTTTGGAGTGTTTGATGGCCGCCTCAATAGCAGGCTTTGTCGCTGCTGAAGCATTTACCAGTGCAGTTTCAAGTGCAGCTAATGATTTTTTTGAACCAATGGTAGTGAGTGACATGGTTGCCACGTCTGTGTAACCAGGCAGCTCAATATAGCTAGAAAGTGTATTTACTGCTTTGTCAGATCCCAAATAACCGAGTCGCTCTAATAAATAAGAACGCACTAAAATATTTTTTTCTTGAATATTTTTAAGTTGTGTTAGCCCATTAACAACAATGGTAACCGCTTTATTTTTTAATGATTTATCTAGTGATGCTGCATGCAAATAGGCATCTAACGCATACATTGCTTTTACATGTGGCGCATTGGCACCGGCATCCGTATTGTTAAAGGTATTAAAAAAGTTTTCCCAAGCTGCGCCATTCCATGCTTGCATTTTTGTTACAGTTGACCCAACAGAAGCTGCATCACTTTGTGCAAATAAATTGCTAGCACTAGCTATAAAAATGGCTGCTACAATAAAAGCTATAATTATTTTTTTCATGTCGATAAATTTATCAATTACTAAACTAGATACCAAAGGGTGCACGCATTGGTGGGTTGATCATTTTATTGGCCTCATCATCATTAATAAATACTTGTGCTTCTGGATCAAAATTTAATGTTCGTCCTAATTGAAGTGCAATTTTACCCAGGTTAATAATCGTGCAAGACCTATGCCCATTGGATTCATTCAGCGCAAAAGGTGTTCTGTATTTTACCGATTCTAAAAAATCTGTAACCTGTGGTGCAGGATCTGGTAATAGTGCTAGCTTTTCTTTTAGGTTTGGAATGGTAGATTTAAAGCCAGCAAATAATTTGCCTTCCGGTCCTTCTATGTAAGCTACCGATTCGTCTTTGGCTTCTCCATCTAAAATAATTTTACAACCATCGGCATAGGTATACACTATTTTTCGAAACGTGCCGCAAGCATCCGGATGTTGCTGATCGGCGTCCACCTCTACTTTTACTGGACTCGTATGGTCTTTGCCTAAAAAATATTGAATAGGATCTAAATAATGTTGCCCCATATCGCCAAGTCCACCACCATCATAATCCCAATAACCTCTAAATGTTCCGTGCACACGGTGCGCGTTATATGGTTTGTATGGTGCAGGTCCTAACCATCTGTCATAATCGAGTGTTGCAGGAACTGGCTGCGCTTCAAGCCCTGTTTTCCCAATCCAATAAAATTTCCAATCAAACCCTGTGTGTTTACTAACTGTTACTGTTAGTGGCCAACCAAGCATACCCGACTCTACTAATTTTTTAATGGGCCTAACAGATGTTTTCATGCCATAAAACTCATCTTGAAATCTAAACCAAGTATTAAGCCTAAACATACGGCCATGCTGTTTTACCGCTTCCACCACACGCTTGCCTTCACCAATGGTGCGGGTCATTGGTTTTTCACACCAAATATCTTTACCTGCTTTAGCCGCTTCAATAGACATGATTCCATGCCAATGCGGTGGCGTAGCAATATGCACAATATCAACTTCTTGCATGGCAATGAGTTCATGATAGTCTGAAAAAGTTTTTACACCGCCGCCTACTATTTTAGATGCTGCTGCTAAATGCGTTTGATCAACATCACAAAGCGCAACAACCTTGGTACCTGCAAGGCCAATATGGCCTCTTCCCATACCGCCTACACCAATGATCCCTTTGGTTAATTGATCACTTGGCGCAATAAAGCCTCTTCCTAAAACATGTCTTGGAATAATTGTTACACCCGCAGCTATTGCAGCGGTACTGCGTAAAAACTTACGTCTTGAATTGGATTGTGACATGGCAAAAATCTTAATGTGCTTAAAGATATAAAAGTAAGCCAACACTATAAAGACAGTTATTAGCTAATTTTACCCATAAATACCCCCGAATTATGAAAAACGCAAACCCTGTTAGTATTCAGGAAATAAATCATACACAAACAAGGCCTTACCATGCCTGGCAAGACGGAGTACTTTGGATTACAAAAAAAGAGGAAAACCGATCTAGTTGCCTGCAATAAATTTATTGACGCGCATCCAAGAGGTTGCTCTTTCAAACCAAGCATCGTTGGTGGATGCATTATGAAGTCCAAATCCATGACCTCCATTTTGATAAACATGCATTTCTGCGTTTACCTTATTTTTAACAAGTGCTTGATAAAACCGAATACTATTTTCTACAGGAACTAATTTGTCATCAGAAACGTGCACCAAAAAAGTAGGGGGCGTTTGAGCAGTTATTTGCAGGTCCGATGAAAACAAATTAAGCTTTGCAGCTTTTGCTTTTTTCCCGAGCAAATTATCTCTTGAGCCTTTATGGCATATGGCCGAATCCATACTAATAACAGGATATACTAATATAGCAAAATCAGGTCTTAAATTAGTAATGCTCGTATTTTCGATATAAGATTCAGAAAATTTTGTGATACCTGTACTTGCCAAGTGTCCACCTGCCGAAAATCCAATCACCCCAAGCATAGCAGGATTGATATCAAAAGCTGCCGCACGGTCTCTAACAAGTTTTATCGTTTGCTGCAAATCTTGTAGTGGTACAATTTCTTTATTCGTCATACAACTATCAAAAGGTAAGCGGTACTTTAATACAAATACCGTAATACCTATTTTATTAAATGCTTCCGCAACTTCATTTC
>CANEWV010000012.1 GCA_947442905.1 Chitinophagaceae bacterium
GTCTTCACCCCTTAAATCTTTCCCAATAATTTTTCCTGTAGGATCAATTAACAAATTAGCTGGAATGCTTTGAATACGGTATAGTTGTGCCACTTCGTTATTCCAGTATTTTAAATCACTTACATGCGTCCATGTGAGTTTGTCTGCTGCAATAGCCTGAATCCAACTGTTTTTATCCTGATCTAAAGAAACACCAAGTACCGTAAAATTTTTTAACTTATACTTGTTATATGCTGCAACAACATTAGGATTTTCTTGCCTGCAAGGTCTGCACCAACTAGCCCAAAAATCAATGAGTACATACTTACCTTTAAGTGAAGACAACTTTATAGGCTTGCCATTTTGATCATTTTGTGTGAATTCTATTGCCATCGAACCTATTTGTCCAATTTTAGCATCCCCCACAGACTTTACAATCATTTCAGAAAAATAGCCTTTTTTAGCAGCAGGCTCTAGTGTATTATATGTAGATTCTAATTCTTGCGGTCCTGAAAATAAAGGCCCAACAGCAAAAAGTGCAAATGAACTTATAACAGAAGCAGGGTTAGCATTTGCAAATCCTACCGTTTCATTTAAAAGCACTTGCTTATAGCTATTATATAAATTAATGAGTGAATCACGTTTTGGTGTTTGTGCCGTTTCTGCCTGAATAAGCGGCACAATGGCATTGAGCTTGTCTTTTAAAGGGGCAAACTGAACTCTAAATTTCTCGTAAGTCTGGTGTAATACCGATCCAGTTAATTTAATTTGATCTGGAGCAGCTAAATCACCTTCTATAACAACAGCTTCATTGCCAATAAACATTTCGATATTAATTTGTGGTGCCGCTGAAAACGAAAGTTGTAAAAGCATACCTTCATTTACAGTTCCCTTCAAAACAAATGCCCCATCTGCAATATTACCCGTAGCAAGCGCCTGACCATTAAAAACATTTTTTAAAGTTGCGGTACTGCCATTTGTCAATCCCTTAATTTTTCCATTCACTGAAAAATCAGCAGCAATGGCAGATTGAAAAGCTATTAAAAGGGCAAGTGTGTATATGATTAGTTTACGCATAAAAAAAATTTGAATCTATTTTTTGTGTCTATTTTTTAATATTTCAATAACATCCTGCAAACTGTAGCCTTTTGCCTGTAATAAAATTAAATAATGAAAAAGTAAATCAGAGGCTTCATTTAAAAACAATAAATCATTGTCATCTTTAGACTCTATCACAAGCTCTACTGCTTCTTCTCCAACTTTTTGCGCAATTTTATTGATTCCTTTTGAAAATAAAGAAGCGACATAAGAACTATCAGGACTGTCGTTTTTACGGCTAGCAATAACTGTTTCCAAGTAGGTTAAAAAGTGAGCAGAATTATTCTCTTCGCCAAAGCATGTATCACTACCAGTGTGGCAAGTTGGTCCAACAGGTACTGCCTTAACAAGAAGTGAATCAGCATCACAATCGAGTAACATATCTTTGTAATTCAAAAAGTGACCACTCTCTTCTCCTTTTGTCCAAAGTCTATTTTTAGACCTACTAAAAAAAGTAACTTTTTTAGTAGACAAGGTTGTTTCAATAGCAGTAGCATTCATAAAACCAAGCATCAAAACCCTTCCGCTTTCAATATCTTGAACAATTGCCGGCACAAGCCCATCTGCATATTTTGAAAAATCAATTTTGTCTAACATAATAGGTCGTAAAAGTAAAAATTAAAGCCTAATTGGCAAGCCTTTATCAAATAAAAATGATTTTAAAGCGTATACTTCAATTTCTTTAAAATGAAAGATACTAGCAGCCAGAGCCGCATCTGCTGCCCCAGTTGTAAAAACATCCTCAAAATGCGCCATAGTTCCACCTCCCCCCGAAGCAATTACCGGTATTGAAACAGCTTTAGAAACAGCCCTTGTAATATCTAAAGCAAAGCCAGCCTTGGTACCGTCATGATTCATAGATGTTAAAAGAATTTCGCCAGCACCCAGCTTTGCAGCTTCTTGAGCCCAGGCCAAGCAAGTTGTTTTGGTAGCAACCGTTCCCCCATTTAAATAAACGTACCACACACCATCCGCTTCTTGCTTGGTATCAATTGCCACTACAATACACTGACTTCCAAATTCCTTGGCCAAAGCTGCCACTAGTTCCGGATTTTTGAATGCTGCAGAGTTCACAGCTATTTTATCGGCACCATTTTGGAGCAGTACACGCACATCTTCAATGCTTGCAACACCACCGCCAACAGTAAATGGTATATTAATTACCCCAGCAATTTTTTTGGCTAGATCTGCGAGTGTTTTGCGTTTTTCATTGGTGGCTGTGATATCTAAAAAAACAAGCTCGTCTATGCCGGCAGCTGCATAAAAAGCACCAAGCTCGACAGGGTCACCTGCGTCACGAATATTTTCAAAATTGACACCTTTAACGGTTCTCCCATTTTTAATATCCAAACAAGCAATAATTCTTTTTGCTAACATACTTTTAAATTATGCATCAAACTGCTGTAATGCTTTTAGTGAAATACGGTTTTCATAAATTGCCTTGCCAACAATGGCACCAGCGCAACCAATATTAGCAAGCGTTTCAAGATCTTGAAGCGAACTCACGCCACCACTTGCTACTAATTTTAAATTGGGAAACTTCGTTAAAAGTGATTGATACAGAACCGTAGAAGGCCCTTCTAACCTGCCATCTTTTGTAACGTCGGTACAAAAGATATTGGTGATGCCTCTTTCTAAATACCCGCTAATAAAATCATTGATAGAAATATCAGACGTTTTCATCCATCCATTTACTGCAATGAGATTATCTTTCACATCGGCGCCTAAAAAAAATGCATGTGCGCCATAGGTACTTACCCAGTTTAAAAAAAGTTCGGGATTGGCAACGGCAATACTCCCAATGGTTGCAAGGGACGCCCCACGCTCAAAAACAAGTGCAACATCCTGGTCCGTTTTTATACCGCCACCAAAATCAATCACTAATTTTGTATGTAGTGCAATCGATTCTAATACTTTCCAGTTTTTTACAACACCTGCTTTAGCACCATCTAAATCCACCAAATGAAGCCTTTTGATTCCGGCATCTTCAAAACCCTTTGCCACTTCCAATGGATTTTCGTTGTAAATGGTTTTTTGCGCATAATCACCCTCCGTTAACCGAACACATTTGCCATCAATAATATCTATTGCAGGTATGATTTGCATATTATTTAATATCTAAAAAGTTTTGTAAAATTTTTTCTCCTACTGCTGCACTTTTTTCGGGATGAAATTGTACCCCATAAAAATTATTTTTTTGAAGTGCTGCACTATAAGGCAATATATAATGGGTAGTGGCAATGGTGTCTGGCCCAAGGGCTGCGTAATAACCGTGTATAAAATAACAGTAGGCATCAGGGACTAAGCCATTAAATAATGTTGAACCATATCCACTTATCGTATTCCAACCCACTTGTGGAATTTTATCGGTTCCATTGGGCAAAAAAGACACAACACGCTCATCAAATACAGATAAACAGGGGGTATTATTTTCTTCAGAATAAGAACATAATAATTGCATGCCTAAACAAATGCCTAGCACGGGCTGTTCCAATGTTTTAATAACAATATCTAAATTTCTTTCCTTTAAGTAGGCCATAGCATTACTCGCCTCCCCAACACCCGGAAAAATAACACGATCTGCTTTTTGTAACAGCTCCACATCATCTGTTAGAACTGCGCTAACACCAAGTCTTTCTAGTGCATAGGTAACTGATAATATATTTCCTGCATTATATTTTACAATAGCAACATTCATATTACTTTTGACCAATTATAGATGATAAAAATTGAGCTGTTGTTGCTGTAACATCTGAACTATTTTCTAGCGCTTTGATATATGCGGATCCAATAATGGCACCAGTTGTATGCCTCGTAGCAAGTTCAAATGATGCAGCATCTTTAACCCCAAACCCAACCAAAATAGGATTGTTTAAATGCATCTGCTTTAGTTTTTGCAGGTAAGCATCTACAACATCAAAATTAAGTGCCGATCCTGTAGTTGCAGAAGCACTCACTGCATATAAAAATCCAGAACTGAGCGAATCAAGATAAACAATACGCTCTGTGGGTGTTTCTGGCGTTACTAAAAATATGAAATCTAACCCGTGCTTTTTTACGATAGCACCATATTTAGCTTCAAACTCATAAGCAGGCATGTCTGGTAAAATAAGTCCATCCACCCCCACCGCCGCTGCCGCTTCACAAAATTTATCGAAACCAAATTGCAATACTGGATTCATATAACCCATGAGTACCACTGGTAATTGAATAGTAGGCCTTAATGATTTCAATTGATCAAACAATAGTTCTATAGACATACCATTTTCAATGGCTCTAGCACCACTCTCTTGAATCACTGGTCCATCTGCTAATGGATCTGAATAAGGCATGCCAATTTCTACTAAATCTGCTCCATTTTGCTCTAAAGCAGCAATGATAGGGAGCGTGCTATCTAGTGTTGGGTAGCCTGCCGTGCAATACACATTGAGCACCTTAGATTGCTTTACCTCAAATAATTTTTTTAATCTTGTCATGAATCTAATTTTTGCATGTACGTAGATAAATCTTTATCGCCACGGCCACTTAAACAAATAACAACCGTATCAGTTGGCTTCCACTCTATTTGATTGAGCGCTGCAAAAGCATGTGCTGTTTCTAAGGCAGGAATAATTCCTTCCGTTTTACTTACATGGAATGCAGCATCCATTGCTTCATTATCTGTGGCACTCAAAAAAATACCCCTGCCAGAAGCATATAAATTGGCATGCATGGGGCCAATACCTGGGTAATCGAGACCTGCCGAAATACTATGCGGCTCTACTACTTGACCATCTGGCGTTTGCATCAATAAACTTTTACTGCCATGGAGTATTCCGGGCGTACCAAGCTGCGTAGTGGCCGCACTCATATTGGTATGAACCCCATGACCAGCTGCCTCCACTGCGACAATTTGTACCGAAGGCTCTTCTAAAAAATGATAAAAAGCGCCAGCAGCATTACTACCCCCACCCACACAAGCAATAACATGTGTTGGTAGTTCGGTACCAGTTTGCGCTAGTAATTGCGTTCGAATTTCTGCACTGATTACACTTTGAAAACGGGCAACCATATCGGGATACGGATGTGGCCCTACCACACTACCAATGATATAATGCGTATCCGTTGGGTTATTTATCCAATCTCTTATGGCTTCATTGGTGGCATCTTTTAATGTTTTACTACCACTTTTTGCAGGAACTACCGTAGCCCCTAACATACGCATACGAGCAACATTGGGTGCTTGCCGTTCAATATCTTTTTCACCCATATACACAATGCACTCCATTCCTTTTAATGCACAAACTGTGGCAGTTGCCACCCCGTGCTGTCCAGCTCCTGTTTCGGCGATGATTCGTGTTTTACCCAGCTTTTGAGCAAGAATAATTTGACCAATGGTATTGTTAATTTTATGCGCACCGGTATGGCATAAATCTTCTCTTTTTAAATAGATCGTTGTTCCATACTGTTCACTCAAACGTTTCGCTAAAAATAAGGGCGTGGGTCTGCCCACATAATTTTTCAAAAGGTCGTTACACTCTTCTTTAAAATTTTTATCGTCCATGATCTCTAGATAACGGCTTTTTAGTTGCGCTACATTCGCAAATAACATTTCTGGAATAAAGGCACCGCCAAAATCTCCATAATAACCATGCTCGTTTGGATTTGTAAATGTTTGTTGCATATTTAAAGTGCTTTAATGGTAGGAATAAAAGATTGTAATAGTGGTATGTTTTTTTGGCCTGGTGTCGTTTCAAACTTACTGTTTACATCTACAGCAATACAATTACCGGCCGCTTCAGATTGTACAAATGAAGTAATTTTAGAGATATCATCAGGTCCAATGCCACCACTTAAAAAGTAAGGCTTTTGACGGGTAGCATTGGCTAGTTTTATCCAATCAAATGAAATACCAGATCCACCATACACACTGGAAGCAGTATCAAATAACAGATAATCTATGTCTTCTAGATATTCAGAAATTTTATATGCAACATCATCTCTTTTGGAAATTCTAAATGCTTTTATTACTGGGTAATGATTGGCCATCTCTTTACAATAGTTGGGTGTTTCATCACCGTGAAGCTGCACCATATCAAGCCCCGCAGCAGTAGCTGTAGCAATAACCTCGTCCATGGGTTCATTCACAAATACACCTACTTTTAATACCCCTGGCAACTGAATGCTTTTAATTTGAGCAAGTGTTAATGCATGTAATGCATAACGCTTGGAAGGCGGATAAAAAATAAACCCTAGATAATTTACACCCGCTTTACTTAAAGCAAACGCTTCATCGATATCTGTAATGCCACAAACTTTAACTTTCATTTTCTCGTTTTTTTAAATCAGCTACAAAAGCCTCGAATGCTGCAGCAGGATCTGGTGTTTTCATAAAATTTTCACCAATTAAAAACCCATCAAACCCTTCCTTTTTAAGTTCAAGTATGGTTGATACGTTACTGATACCGCTCTCTGCAATTTTTGGTAAATGAGCCGGTAACATGTTAGCAAGCGCAATAGAATGCGCAAGGTCCACTTCAAAAGTTTTAAGATTGCGATTATTGATTCCTACCATATCAATCCCATCACATACATGATCCAACTCATCTTTAGTATGAATTTCAAGTAACACTTCTAGTCCAATATCTTTTGCAACAGTAGCGAGTTCCTTAACAGCTAATGGTGTAAGGCAAGCAGCTATCAATAATATCACATCAGCACCATAAGCCTTTGCTTCAATAATTTGATACGGGTCAACCATAAAATCTTTTCGTAAAATAGGCGTATCATGAACCCTTGCAGCTGTAAGGTCTTGTAAAGAGCCACCAAAAAAATCAAGGTCTGTTAATACAGATAGTCCGGAAGCACCAAACGAAGAGTAAGCAGCCGTTACCGCAGTAACAGTGGCTGTATTATTAATAATACCCTTACTTGGAGACTTCCTTTTAAATTCGGCGATGATCCCCGTTTTTAAAGGACTTGTTACAAAAGAAGACATAGACAAAGCATCCGCCTTATAAAAAGGCATTTGTGTTAATATCGCTTCTGAAACAAGTGCTTTTTGAGTAGCCACCTCTTCTTTTTTACGCGCAATAATTTGATCTAATATATGCATACTATTGAACTGCAATTAATTGTTGTAAAACTTGATATGCTTTTTGACTATCCAAACTTTCTACCGCCGCCGCATAGGCATCATTATAGGTACTGTATTTTTGGGTAGCAAATAAAGCAGCTGCTGCGTTGGCAAGCACTACGGCGTTTTGCGCCATAGTTCCTTCTCCTTTTATGATTTTTAAAAATATTTGGGCTGAAGCTTCTACGGTATCTCCACCCGCTAAATCTTCTGGAAAAACAATTCTTTTACCAAGCTCGTTCGCAGAAACGATACGCTCCCCTTTTGCTGTAAATATTTTAGTATCACTTGTTAATGAAATTTCGTCGTATCCATCTAGTCCATGTATGATCGTATAATTAATACCTTCTTCTTGTAACAAATAATGATAAATTCTGGCCATTTCTAAACTGTACACCCCAATGAGCTGATGCGCTGGCTTTGCCGGATTCACAAGTGGTCCTAGCATATTAAAAAAAGTACGAACGCCTAGTTTTTTTCTGATAGGGCCAACTAGTTTTAGCGCTGGATGAAAAAGTGGTGCATGCAAAAAACAAATATTGGCGGCATCTAACTCTTGCTTTAACTCGTCTTCGTTATTTTTAAATACATACCCTAACTGCTCCATAACATTTGATGACCCACTAATGGTGCTTGCGCCATAGTTACCATGCTTGGCTACTTTTTGACCTGCACCTGCCACTATAAAACAAGAAAGTGTAGAAATGTTAAACGTATTTTTTCCGTCGCCACCTGTACCTACAATATCGAGTAAATCATATGTATCTAATTGAATAGGAACCGCAAGTTCAAGTAGTGCCTCTCTAAAACCTTGCAACTCCGCAATGGTAATACTGCGCATTAAAAACACCGTCATTAAGGAGGCTAATTCGCTATCATTGTAGGCGCCCGAAGACATAGAAAGCAGTAAATCTTTAGCGGCTTCTCTAGAAAGTGTTTTATGCTCAAATAAATATTGTAAAATCTTTTTCATTTTAGTATCCAATTTTTTATAACCGTTTCGCCACATGGCGTTAACACACTTTCGGGATGGAATTGAACACCACAAACATCATAAGACGCATGCTCAATAGCCATGATCAATCCGTTTTCATCGGTGGCCGTTACTTTAAGCACATCAGGCAGGTTCTTATTTGAAATAACCCAACTATGGTACCGCCCTACTTCGATGGAATGTTCTAATCCGTTAAATAAATAATTCGTGTTATCAATTGTAATGGGGGTTGCAACACCATGATATACCGTAGATAAATTTTCTAGGGTTGCGCCAAATACTTCACCAATGGCTTGATGACCAAGGCATACACCAAGTATCGATTTAGACGCGGCATACTGCTTAATTAACGGCAGTAGTAGTCCGGCTTCAGAAGGAATACCAGGGCCAGGAGATAAAATTATTTTATCATACCCTGCAACATCATCGAGATCCATTTGATCATTTCTAACAACCGTTACTTTTTGATTCGTTATATTTTCAACGAGGTGCACAAGGTTGTACGTAAATGAATCATAATTATCAAAAACCAATATTTTCATACCAACTACTTTTATATTCCAGCAGCTAAAACCACTGCTTGTTTTAATGCATTTAATTTGTTGTTGACTTCTTGTAATTCACTTTCAGGATTGGAAGAAACCACCACACCTGCGCCTGCTTGGTAGTAAAGCGTATTGTCTTTACTTAAAAAGCTTCGAATCATGATAGCATGGTTAAAATCACCGTTGAATCCTACAAAACCAATAGCGCCACCATAATAGCCACGTGCCGTTGATTCCAAACCGTCAATAATCTCCAATGCCTTAAATTTAGGCGCGCCACTTAAAGTGCCAGCAGGAAATGTTTGCGCTAATACACTAAACGGATTTGCATCCTTCCCTAAGGTTCCTACAACTTCGCTCACTAAATGAATCACATGCGAATAAAATTTTACCTGCTTGAACTGACTTACTGTTACTGCAGTACAAGACCTACTCAAATCATTACGGGCAAGATCCACTAGCATCACATGCTCGGCGTTTTCTTTTGCGTCTTCTAATAATTTTGCAGAAAGTGCTTTATCTTCTTCATCATTCCCTGTTCTTTTAAATGTACCTGCAATGGGATGCATCACTGCTTTGTTGTTACGAACAATTAGTTGCGCTTCAGGAGAAGAACCCATCAATTTATAATCACCATAATCAAAGAAAAATAAATAGGGTGAAGGGTTTACGCTTCGAAGCGCCCTGTACACATTAAACTCATCCCCTTTAAAGGATTGCTCAAAACGTCTACTAAGTACAATTTGAAAAACATCGCCACGTAAACAGTGCTGAATACCCTTTTCAACCATGGCCTTATATGCCTCGTCTGAAACGTTTGAACGCTCATCACCAACAGGGGTAAATGGAAATTGTGGTACGTCTTTATTTCGAATGAGGGATTCAATGAGTGAAGTGTCGGCCTGTTCGTTCGCTAACAAATTTTGACATATAAAGAGTTCGTCTTTATAATGATCAAATACGATTACATACTGATACAACCGGTAACGAATGAGCGGAACGTTTATTTTTTTCGCATCAGCAAACGAAATAGTTTCAAATAATGGAATGGCATCGAAACTAGTGTAACCAAATAAGCCTTGTGCGAAACTTGTTTCTTTGTGCGCATGGGGTACTACTTGATAGCCCTGCATATAGCTCCACAACTGATTGTCAATTTGAGCCGTAGTTACATGCTGCTTTATTGGATCTTGATTTGGATACTTAATTTCGATTGTTTTTGCATCCTTCACTTCAATACCACCAATAGCACCTATACAAATAAATGAGTAGCTATTTTCAGCTACATGCGCATCGGTGCTTTCCAATAAAATAGTGTCTCTAAACCGGTCTCTTAGACGCAGGTAAATACTAACGGGCGTATACACATCCGCTAACATTCTTTTACTCTCTGTACGTAAATCAATTTTCTTCATAGGTCACAAATAAAAAACCCCGACTTATAATGGTCGGGGCTTTTGAAATTATTCAAAAAGTAGTGAACAGGCCATTACAATCCCCGATTGGAGTTAGTATGCCACCACCACTTGTTATTTAATAGTTGAATCATGATTACAAATTTAAGAAATATTGAGCATTAATGCCAGTTTTTTTCTAAAAAAGGGATTCCGCAACAATTAAATCTTGTGGGCGTGTAATTTTAAGGTTGCTATACTCCCCTTCTATTAAACGAACCGAATGTCCAGCCGCTTCCACCACCGTTGCTTCATCGGTAAAGCTAGCTTGGTAGGGCTGTTCGAAAGCAGGCAATAAAACCCTGCTTAAAAATGTTTGTGGTGTTTGTATGATTTTTACCCCGTTTCGGTCAATTACCTGGTGCGATTCACCGGATACGAGCCTAATACTATCAGTAGCTGTTACTGCTGGAATTGCAGACCCATATATCAAAGCCTCTTCGTAGCACTTTCTAATAAGATCACTAGATACCAAACACCTAACACCATCGTGAACAAAAATCACGCCTGGCTCTTTAACCGTCTGTAACCCATTTTTTACAGATTCAAAACGAGTAGCTCCACCCTCCACAAATTGTATATGCGCAAGTTGAGCTGTTTCAAAATAAGTAGCTGCTTCACCAATATAGGATGCAGGCAATACAAGCACAATTTGAATATCGTAGTAGGCGTAAAAGAACTGTTGAACAGTATGCCATATAATGGGTTTGCCCTTCAAATGCAAAAACTGCTTAGGCACAGCAGTACCCATTCTTACACCTGACCCACCCGCAACAATTACAGCCGTTTTTTTCATTGTCATTTATTTATAAATAGCGGTAGCCGATTCGCCTTTACTATTTTTAAAAGCCCTATACATTCCAGCGCTATTAAATACCATAGCTGTATTGCCTTTAGCATCCACCCCAATCATACCACCCTCACCATTTAATGCCATTAATTTTTCATGCACCACCACTTCCATAGCGGCTTGCAAACTAAGGCCTTTATATTCCATTAAGCAGCTAACATCGTATGCAGCTACTGATCGAATAAACATTTCACCATGACCCGTACAACTAATGGCGCAGGTTTTATTGTTGGCATAAGTTCCACTACCAATAATAGGACTATCTCCAATACGTCCATATTTTTTATTGGTCATACCACCGGTAGAAGTAGCACCTGCAATATTTCCGTTGGTATCACAGGCTACTGCGCCCACCGTACCAAATTTTTTATCCTTTAATAATTCCTCTAAATGATGATTGGTATGATCTAATGAATAGGCATCAGAATCGCGAATGGCTTTCCACTGGTCATATCTGAATTGAGAATAAAAATATTCGTCAGGTGCTAACACAACACCTTGCTTGATGGCGAAATCGTTGGCCCCTTTGCCACTTAAAAAAACGTGATTACTATTACGCATTACTTCGGTAGCGAGTTGAATGGGATTTTTAACATTACGAACAGCAGCGATAGCGCCAGCTTCAAGGGTGGCTCCATCCATAATGGCAGCATCCATTTCTTGTAATCCCTTTTTAGTAAATACGCTACCTTTTCCAGCGTTGAATAAAATATTATTTTCTAAGGTAAAAATAGATGCTTGTATGGCATCCACTGCCGTACCACCATTTTGCAAAATGGAATAACCAGCATCCAAGGCTTCTTGTAATCCGTTTTGGTAAGCTTGTTCTAATTCGGGAGACATATCGGCTTTCAAAATAGTGCCTGCTCCCCCATGTATAACCAATGAAAATTGTTGCATCGTTTACTATTTTATTTATCCAATAGTAGTTTACATTCTGCTAGTAAATGTGCTTTATTGATGGCTGCAGTGCCTACTTCTTCACAAACAAGTCCACCAGCAATATTGGCCATTTCGGTGGCGAGTTCAATATTTTTTGTTGCTGCATACACAAGTGAAGCAACTGCAATAACAGTATCACCTGCGCCACTTACATCTGCAATAGATCTAACATGTGTAGGAATAATTTTTGCCGTATCGCCGGTATCAAAAAACATTCCTTTTTCTGATAAAGTAATGAGTGATATTTGATGTGCTAAATGCGTTTGAATTGCTGCATGAACCGCTCTTAAATTTTCGAGTGTAACCGAAGCAATAGGAACTTGCAATCCTTCTTTTACTTCTTTTAAATTAGGCTTAAATAATGTTACCCCTTTGTAGGCTAAAAAATTATTTTTTTTAGGATCCACAGACATTACAATATTTCGCTCCAAACAAGCAGCAATAGCCGCTTTAATACATGTTGGCGTTAATACACCCTTGTCATAATCTTCAAAAATTACCACATCCGGTTTTTTAGCATCTAAACAAAAGGTGAATTTTTGTAGTAATACCTTTTCAATATCGCTACTAATGGGTGTTGTAATTTCTGCATCTAGTCGCATCATTTGCTGGTTGCGACTCATGACGCGCGTTTTATTGGTTGTAATGCGCGAATCATGCGTTAATAAATAACTGGTGTCGATGTGTTGTGCCTCAAAAAGTGATTGGAGTAATACACCATCAGGATCTGTACCAATTACGGATACAATAGTTGTTTGCGCACCCAGTGCTACTGTATTTAAAGCAACATTGGCAGCACCACCCACGCGGTGTTCTTTACGCTGCAGTGCAACGACCGGCACAGGCGCTTCGGGAGATATACGGTCTACCTGACCCCACCAATAGGTATCAAGCATTACATCGCCTATGATTACAACTTTTAGTTCGTTGAAGTCTTTAAAAAGTTGGTCAAAATTTGTCATGTTTATTTTTTATTACTTCGCACTGCAAGGTAATACAAAGGAATACCTAATAGTGCAATGATAAGCCCAGGCCATGTAAAATTAGGCTTATAAATGATCAATAATACACAAAACAGGGTTCCCATGATCACATAAATTGCGGGTAAAACAGGGTAACCCACCGCTTTGTAAGGGCGTTCGATATCAGGGCGCTTTTTGCGTAAAATAAAGATGCCTATAATGGTTAAAACATAAAAGATCACTACAATAAAAGAAACCATATCAAGTAGGTCACCATATTTACCACTCAAGCAAAGTAAGGCAGCTACCACACACTGAGCCCACAAAGCCCACTCTGGTACCGCATTTTTATTAAGTGTAGAAGCTTTCTTGAAAAACAAACCATCCTGCGCCATGGTATAATACACACGCGCTCCAGCTAAAATAAGTCCGTTGTTACAACCAAAGGTTGATATCATAATCATAACTGCAATTACATAGGTTCCAATGTTACCAAAAATTGCATTAGATGCAGAAACTGCTACCCTGTCTGCGGGTGCATGTGCAATGTCATTTAAAGGAAGCACACTGATGTACATTAAATTAGCAGACACATAAATAATGGTAACAATTAGCGTACCTAAAAATAAACTTAGCCCAATGTTGCGTTTAGGATTTTTAATTTCCCCGGCAATAAATGTTACGTTATTCCATGCATCACTACTAAAAATAGAACCTACCATAGAAGCTGCAATAGCACCAAAAATTGCGAGGCCAATAACCGGTGTGGTGCTATTATCTGCAGCAA
>CANEWV010000013.1 GCA_947442905.1 Chitinophagaceae bacterium
GTAGTCGTTGGTGTATTTCAATTAATATTCTTTTTGCAACACTATTATCATGCTCCGATAACACAAGGGTATCAAACCAAACTTTTACATCACGAACAGGCATTTGACATAGTTCACCAATATGCATGCCGCCTACTTTTATGTACAACGCTTCTTTGCGAAGCCTGTATCCACCACAACTTGTACAAGTAGTACGTCCACGATACCTACTTAATAAAACGCGGTATTGTACTTTGTATAAATTTTGTTCTACCTCTTTAAAAAAATCATGGATACCATATACTTTACCCACGCCATCCCATAAAAGTTGGTACTGTGCTTTTGTTAACTGTGCAATGGGTTTGTGAATGGGGAAATCAGTTTTAGAAGCGCCTTTAATAAACTGGTCTTTCCACCAACTTAATTTTTCGCCTTTCCAAGGTGCCACAGCACCTTCAAATAAACTTAAGCGCGTGTCCGGAATAACGAGCTCCGCATCTACCCCTAGTACCTGACTAAACCCTTCGCAAGTAGGGCATGCGCCAAATGGATTATTAAATGAAAATAAATTAGGCACGGGCTCTTCAAATACAATGCCATCTAATTCAAATTTGCTACTAAAATGCTTGACCTGTTTACCATCCACCTCTATGTATACTTCACCCTCGCCTTCATAAAAAGCAGTTTGCACCGAATCGGATAAGCGGTGCAAATCATCTTCATCAAAATCCTTTACAACGATACGGTCGATAAGTACCCAGGTTTGCGGCGTTATTTGTGTGGCCGAAGTTTCTTTAGCAAGTGGTAATATTTTTTTTAACGCAGCAGGTGTTTGCTCCATCAGCTCTTCTATGCGCATCAGTGGCTCCGCATTAGACGCGACATAGATTCTTGAAAATCCTTTTTGTAATAAGATGCCTAACTCTTCAAGTACGGCCCTATTTTTATGCTGCTTTAATGCAACACCAATCAATACTTTGCTATTTTTTGGAAGGGCACAAATAGCCGCTACTACATCAGATACTTCATCTTTTTTTACTTCTTTGCCACTAATAGGAGAAATGGTTTTACCAGCTCTAGCAAATAGAAGACGCAGGTAGTCATAAATTTCAGTCATGGAACCCACCGTACTTCGGGGGGTACGGGTAATTACCTTTTGCTCAACCGCAATGGCGGGGCAAAGGCCTTTAATCATGTCCACATCTGGTTTTACCATACGGGCCATAAATTGTCTGGCATAAGCACTTAAACTTTCGGCATAGCGGCGTTGCCCTTCGGCAAATAAAGTGTCAATGGTTAGTGATGATTTACCACTACCCGAAACGCCCGTTACCACAATAAATTGACCGCGCGGAAATGCCACGCTTACATTTTTTAAATTGTGCACGCGCGCACCCACAACCTCAATAGCGTCTAGACCCTTTAATGGACCCTTTGCCTGAATTGCTTTTGCACCCTTTACCCCCGCTGTATCTACTTGTTTTTTTGCTGCCATAAAATGTTACACAATGTAAACAGATTATCGCAGCATAGGTTTAGTTCTAGCTCAAATAAGCACACATTTTTTTGCTCGCGCACAATTTTTTTGCAAATTATTCGATGTGAATAACCAAACCACTCTTTTGTAATGTATCCACAAGCGATCAACCAGCATAAAAGATAACTAATTTGAACCCCGAGAAGAAAAGAAACCATGAAAACACTCGAGCAGGTTGCAGATTTAGATTTGATACGTTCCTTTCAAGCCGGTGATACAGAAGCATTTGACGTACTGGTAACACGCTACAAAGACCGTATCTACTCCTCTATTTTATTTTTTGTAAAGGATACTTATTTAGCCGAAGACCTGTTTCAAGATGTGTTTATCAAAATCATTGATACGCTAAAAAACAAGCGCTACACCGAAGAAGGTAAATTTTTACCATGGGCGCTTCGTATTGCGCACAACTTATGTGTCGATTATTTTAGAAAAGTAAAGCGTACGCCTGCTATAAAAACTTCTGACGATCAAGATATTTTTGAAGTGATCAATGTATCACAAGAAGCGCCAGATCAAAAGCTCATGCGTGGTGAAAGCCACGAGAAAGTGCGCCGTATGCTTGACTTACTTCCAGAAGAGCAAAGAGAAATTATTGTACTCAGGCACTATGCCAATTTAAGCTTTAAAGAAATTGCTGGAATTACCAATTGCAGCATCAATACCGCTTTAGGTCGCATGCGTTACGGACTTATCAATCTCCGTAAAATGATGACTGAAAATCAGATGACTTTATAAGTCGCTCCCGGAAGCTTTATTATTTATTAGCTGCATCAAACGCAGCTTTAACTGCGTCTAGGTGTTTAATAAAACCGGCCACACTAGGGTCGTAGCCATATTTCACATCACTCAAAGGCTTTCCGTTTAGATCCAAAAACATATAGAGTGGCTGCGCATTAAAACCAAAGGTTTTAATTTCGTAGTCTAGGTTTTTACCACCTACTGTTTCAATTTTAACGCCGTTTTTATCGGTGTACTGCTCGTTTATAGGTAGTTCTTCTGTTTCGTCTACATATAAACTTACGAGTACAAAATTTTGTTTGATGCGTGATAATACCGCCGGATCTTTCCACACCTGCTCTTCCATTTTACGGCAATTAGGACAAGTATGTCCAGTAAAATCTAGCATCACCGGCTTCTTTAAAATTTTTGCTGCAGCCATACCTTCTTCCAAATCAAAATATGCTGTTAACCCAAAAGGCACGTGTAATTTATTGGTGTACTTTTTTGGCGCCTCGGCTTGAGGTCCAGCACTAGGGCTTACGCCTGCCGCATTACCAATTTTATATTGAAGATCATTTAAATTAAATTCTTGTGTAGTAGATGGTGGTATAAAACCGCTGAGTGCCTTTAGTGGAGCGCCCCATAAACCTGGTACCATATATACTGCAAAACTAAAGCTTGCCATTGCAAAAAACAGACGAGGTACCGATACAAATGGCAAATCGCTGTCGTGTGCAAATTTTAATTTGCCTAATAAGTATATACCTAATAAGAAAAAGACCACAATCCATAACACTAAAAACACATCTCTATTTAAAATGCCTAAATGATAAGAGAGGTCTACATTGGATAAAAATTTAAGGGCTAGTGCTAGTTCAATAAAACCAAAACTTACTTTGATGGTATTTAACCAGCCGCCACTTTTAGGTAATGATTGTAGCATGGATGGAAAAAATGCAAACAAAGAAAACGGAATTGCGAGACCTACCCCAAAACCCATCATACCTATAATGGGCGCGAGTCCTACGCCTTGCATACTGGTTTGTCCGAGTAAGGTGCCCACAATGGGACCCGTACAAGAAAACGAAACAATCACAAGTGTTAAGGCCATAAAAAAGATACCGAGTAATCCACCCTTGCCTGCTTTTTGATCTGCCTTATTAGCCCAACTATTAGGTAGCGCTAATTCAAAAGCACCAAAAAATGAAATAGCAAAAACAACAAACACCACAAAAAAGAAAATATTAGAAACCGGGTGCGTAGAAATCGTATATAAAATTTTATCGCCAAAAATAAGCGTGAGCAATAGTGTAGGAATCGTGTAAATTAAAATAATAGATAAAGAGTACCACACTGCATTTTTTAGTCCTTCTATTCTTGTTTTGCTACGCTTTAAAAAAAAGCTAACCGTTACCGGAATGAGCGGGAAAACACAAGGTGTAATTACAGCGAGTAGCCCTGTTGCTAAGCAAAGTAAAAAGATGCTCCACATAGAGCCTTCTGTATTTTCAGATGCCGCGGAGGCATCAGCAGCATTAGTAGCAGCTGCACTCGGATCTGTAATGGCTACGTTTATTTTTTCTTCACCACTTGGAAACTCTTCACCCTTTATGCCTAGCCAATTAAAAGAACCTTTTACGGCAGTTGCGCCTGCTTTAATGCCAAGCGTGTACTGGAAGGTGACACTATCGTAAGCTGTGCCTTTGTCAGTGCTGCCCGGAAGCGCCACAGCACCTGCTACGCCCTCTTCTTTAACGGATGTTTTTACAGAAGCTGAACTATCTAATTGTAGCGCCGACACAAATACATCGTCGCTATTTTTTTTAACGGCCGTAAATATGCGGGTACCTTTTGCAGCCACAGCCTGCACTGTAAGCGTAGCCGAAGTGTCTGTTAATTTTGTGGCCGAAAAAACAAACTGCACAGGTTGTTTAGAATCCTGTGCAGCTGCGCTATACATTAATTGTATACTGGCAAGTAAAACAATAAATAATATTTTCTTAGTCATTATTGAAGCTTAAGGTCAAAAGTTTTTTTGCTTGGCGGCAAGCACTGACGGTCGTCACAAACATTATAGGCAACGGTACCACTAATATTTGTTTTAACACCACCACGCACTTTTAATGTTTGCGTATACGTGGCCGTTTCACCAATATAACGAACCGTGGTTTTAAATAGATCATCATATACCTGCTTTACTTTGCCGATTTCTTTGGTAACACCCACAATTGTTACCAATGGATTTTTATTGAAGGTAATTTTAGTAGGTATTGGTCCACCTGAACCAGTGGTTTGCGAATAAATATGCCAATCCCCTTCTATGTTTGCAGTGGCCGTAAAAGTGTAGGTATCGGCACTCACTTTTTTTACCGAATAAGACCAATCTACTGGGTCCTGAATTTGAGCCGACACAGCAAAAGAAATAAACAAAACAGCAAGTATTGAAAATATTTTTTTCATCATAATTAATTTAACCCAAGTAATTCAAACACTTTTTTACCATCAATATTACCAAGAACACTTGAAGTAGCACGCTCAGGATGTGGCATCATACCAAATACATTTTTTGCTGCATTACTTATACCGGCAATATTTTTTGTAGCCCCATTAGGATTGCTACCTTCTGCCTCATTTCCATTTTCATCACAATAGGTGAAAATAACTTGACCGTTGGCTTCTAAGGCATCAAGTGTTTTTTGATCTGCAAAATAACGACCCTCACCATGCGCAATAGGTATTTTTAAAGCACCTATTGCAGCATTTTTTATATATACATTTTTACAGATAAATTGCTGATTAGCATTTTGTAATAATACGCCTGGCAGTAAACCACTCTCACATAATATTTGAAATCCATTACATACACCAAGTACTTTTCCGCCCCTGTTTGCAAAATCAATTACAGATTGCATCATTGGGCTAAAACGTGCAATCGCACCGCAACGTAAATAATCGCCATAAGAAAATCCACCCGGAAGTACAATACAATCATCGGTAGTAAACATACTGAGGTCTTTGTCTTTATGCCAAAGCATAATCACTTCTTTACCCAAATCTTGGGCCAAAGCGTCCTGCATATCTCTGTCACAATTAGATCCTGGAAATACAACCACACCAAACTTCATAACATGTATAATTATCTGATAGAATAATGCAAAGGTAACCCTCAAAAAGATAAGCAAAAGCCTAAATTTTCACCAAATGCCAGTTGTTGATAATTATAAGGCCAAGGGCCGTCCAAAAGAGGAGATTTGGCAGTATCAGCTTTTTAGGGTTGCTGTAGCCGTTAGAAATGGTTGCAGATAGTGGCACGAGCCCCATGAGAAGCACTTGTGTGCCAAAAATACTAAACAGGAAGGGGCTCAAGATTAAGGTAAAAAGGAGTACCATCATAACCCCCCAGTTTTTGCGAATTTGAATCACGAGCCTACCCACATGTAGCTGCAATTGATAGAGCCCAACGAGTGTTGCAAATAGGACAAACCCAAGGTTAATGAGGTATAATTTATCAAGGCCATGCAGTGGCGACCCAAACGAAATTTTAGGCAAATAAGCGCTTACTAAAGCAAATTGATTATTTAAATATAAAAGGACCACCAAAAAATAGTAGGGCAATAAAACACCCAGCATTAATACTAGCCACTCGGCAATTCTAAAAGGCCTTACTACGGCAAGAGCAAATAATACCACCACAATTAAAATGGCTGTGGGATGAAATAATAAAATAGATATTCCAGCAATGATGCCAATATTAAATAAGAGTGTTTTAGGTTCCGGATTGTTATAGAGTCTACTCAGCTTTATAAAAATCCAAAGCGTGAGGGAATTACTCACAAGCGTTTCTGTTACAGCATTAGACTCCATTAGTAGTCCAGACAACAAAACATAGGTCATGGCAGGCACATAGTTTACACTCGAAAACATACGTAAATCCTGCATCACCATATTGAGGCGTAGCGCTTGTGTAACCAGTAGTGCATGAAAAAGTATCACTTGAATCGCAATGGGTAAATTGTAGATGTACTGCGCTAAAAAATACGAAAACAAACCATTTTGTTGCCCAGCAATAATAGCTGGTGGTAGCGCCTGCTCCGATATATGTAAATGCACACCTACGCTGAGCAGGAGCACCAGCAAGATATTTACAACGGATCTGTCTCTAAATAAAAATACCATGAAGTGGGTTTCGGTCTAAAAGTAAGCTAATAATCAATTTTAGCAAAACATGTATACCCCCTGTACATGCATGGCACAATAATTTGCTTGAGTCCTATTTGTTTGGATAGCCTAGGCATAAACTCATGACCGCGATCTACATTTTTAAAGGTAGGGTTACGGTTAATTCTGCCATCAGGTGTAATCGCCTGGTTGGTTAAAACATTTTGATTTTTTTCCTGCATGTTAAAAATGAAATTGAGCTGATCACCTCCATTTAACATCGAGAAGCCAATAAAATTTTCAGAATTATCGTCGAACTGATTTTTACGAATCATATTACTCCATTCCATATTTCCCTTTGCATCAAAAGAAACGACCGCAATATTTTCTGCGTAATACCTGACTTGATTGTTGTTGTTAAAAAAACTATTGTTTCGGCCCCATGGCGAAAGACCCATGCCACCCATGGGACTATTCCATGAATAATAATCCATGGGAGACCAAAAAGGAGAGCCATATAAATAATCCCATCTATTGAGCGTGCTTCCTTTAGATGAAGAAAAAACAGATTCCGAAATCATCATAAAACCACCATCACGCCTTAGTATAATGTTCTTTAAAAAATAATCATTGAATGCAGCCCTTGCGCCGTTTTGACCTTTTGCGTCTTCTTTAAATTCGTCAGAAAAAATGGTGGTTGCGTTGAGTAATTCTTTGTCTAAAATTTTATCCCACAAAGTAAAATAGATGCCTTCAATATTTCCGCGGCGCTGCTTACCAAAAAAAGAAGTGATTAAATAGTGCTTGTTTAAATTGTCTACTTTAATATGAATATCATCTAAATAAATACCTTTAACAGCTATATCAGAAATGAAGGCAATATCTTCATTGGCCTTTTTTGTAACGAGTGACACTTTATTGATATTGTCGTTTTGCGCAGTACCACTGGCTCTTACACAAATTAAATCACCATCATTATCAAGTGCAAACTCTGCCAAAAAATCGTTACGCTGCGGCATTGGCAATTCGATACGTGATTTTTTTATGGATGTAAAATCTTGATCATACAGATATGTTGTTAACGCGTGCGACTTTTCGTTGTGGCTATTGATTTTAAAAATCATTATTTTTTTCTTGTCTTCACTCACCACCAAAGAATAAAGGCGGTTAGAACCAATAGATGTTGCATCAAGGGTACTATCAAGCTGCATAGGTTCCGACAATAAATTACCATCGCTATCCATTTTAACCACCATACAATACACAATACTTTTTCGTTGAAACTGATAGAGCATGTAAAAGTGATTGGCGTAGGTTAAAAAGTCAGTTTGAATAAGCCGGTCTGGCATATTAAGTTGTTGCTTGCCAAGTAGCTTCATATCCTGATCAAACACCGAAAGCGTATGGCCATCTCTGTAGTTTTTGTATACCAAAATTTTACCCCCTACTTTTCCGAGTACCTCGAAACTGTAAGAACGAGGGTCGTCTTTGTCAGGTTCAGAAAAGGCTATTTGCTGTGCCATGAGGGCAAGGGGGAGCATATTAACCAACAAAAAAAGGAGTAAAATTGACTTTTTCATACCAAAAAGCTTTAGACACTCAAAGGTAAGTCCCTTTCTCAAGAACTACCCTACCCAAAGGTGAAATAAATCTTAAGGTATATTCCTATTTTAATGGGACCCGAACTTGTTTTTTGCTATACATTTGTCAAGCAAAATAACATATACGTGAGCAAGAATCTTAACAAAGTCACTTCTGCAGGACTCGTCATTGCACTAGGTATCATTTACGGAGACATTGGAACCTCTCCCCTATACGTTTTAAACGAAATTATTTCAGGTAGGGAAATTAGCGAATTGCTGATCATTGGGTCCCTGTCTTGTATTATTTGGACGCTCACACTTCAAACCACATTTAAGTATGTGATACTCACGCTCAAGGCAGACAACAAAGGCGAGGGTGGTATATTTAGTTTGTATGCACTTGTTAGAAGGCGAAAAAAATGGCTAGTGATTCCTGCCATGATTGGTGGTGCAGCCCTACTTGCCGATGGTATTATCACACCGCCCATTACCGTTACTTCGGCCATTGAAGGATTAAGACAAATTCCTGTTTTTCATGATATCACACAGCAAACCATCGTTACTATTGTAATTGCAATCATTAGCATGATATTTTTTGTGCAACAATTTGGTACTGCTTCTATTGGAAAATTTTTTGGTCCTATTATGATGATCTGGTTTGCCATGATTGCTATTTTAGGATGCACCCATCTATTAGATGATATATCCATTTTAAAAGCTTTTAACCCCTACTATGGTATAAAATTACTAGCCACTTATCCAAAAGGTTTTTGGCTACTAGGTGCCGTGTTTTTATGCACCACCGGAGCAGAAGCACTTTACAGCGATTTAGGACACTGCGGTAAAGGCAATATTCGTATCTCTTGGATTTTTGTAAAAACATGTTTGATCATTAACTATTTGGGGCAGGGCGCTTGGTTACTGGCTCAGTATAAAGGGCAAATCATTCCAGCAGCGGTTATGGCAGATGGCTTTAATCCATTTATTGGTATCATGCCTCAGTGGTTCAAACTAATTGGTATTATTATAGCTGCAGCTGCTGCTATTATTGCCAGCCAGGCATTAATATCAGGATCCTTTACCCTTATTAGTGAAGCCATGCGACTTAATTTATGGCCTAAAATGAAAATCAATTATCCAACCGAAGAAAAAGGACAATTGTATATTCCGGGTATTAGTCTTTTGTTATTTGTAGGTTGCGTGGGTATCACTTTATACTTTCAAAAATCCGCTAATATGGGCGCTGCCTATGGTTTAGCCATTACCCTTTGCATGATTAGTACATCCATTTTGTTTGCCAACTTTTTGGTTAGCAAACGAACGGCTCCAGCCTGGATTTATGTATACCTTATTGTTTATTTACTTATTGAGAGCTCATTTTTAGTGGCCAACCTAGAAAAATTCATGCATGGTGGTTATGTAACACTTATTGTTGGTGGCGCATTATTTGCTGTTATGTATGTTTGGTTTAGAAGCAGAAAAATCAAAAACAGATACATTGAGTTTGTGCATTTAGAGGATTACATTCCAATGATTCAGGAACTTAGTAACGACAAATCCATTCCTAAATATGCAACGCACCTAGTGTATATGACCAGTGCCAATAACCACAAAGAAATTGAGCACAAAATCATCTATTCGATTTTGAATAAAAAACCAAAACGTGCCGATATCTATTGGTTTGTACACGTAGACGTTATAGACGAGCCATACACTTGTGAATACTCGGTAGAACATATCATCCCTAACGATATTATTAGGGTCGAATTTAGGCTTGGCTTTAGAATGGAACAGCGTATTAACCTGATGTTTAGAAAAGTGGTGGAAGACCTCGTAACCAATAAAGAAGTGAACATTACCAGCCGTTACGAAAGCTTAGAAAAAAATAATGTGGTGGGCGATTTTCAATTTATTGTACTTGAAAAATATTTAAGCCAAGACAACGAGCTTCCAATTATAGAAAGAGTGATCATGAAACTTTATTTTTGGCTTAAAGAAATTAGCCTTGGAGAAGAGCGTGGCTTTGGACTCGATCCGAGCAATGTAACCGTCGAAAAATTTCCATTAATTGTAGCGCCTGTTTCTAATTTAAATTTAAAGCGTACCGATTTTGAAGCACCCGACGAGGATACAGAAGACAGTATAGGATAAGTAACCTATACTTCTTTCAAATTCACTTTTTTAGCAGTTACTTCTAATGCATACTCTATGCCATGCTTTAGTGCGTAGTTTTCTTTGTCGTGACTTACTGGAAAATCGTAACATACTGGATAATTATATTCCGCAACTGCTGCTTGTATAATTTCATATGCCGTTGCTCCAAATGCTGGGTCCGAATCTTTAGTTTGTGTAAAGCCTCCAACTATAAGCCCGGCAAGGTTTTTAAGCATACCGCTTCTTTTTAATTGAAGCATCATCCGGTCTATATTGTATTTGTATTCACCAATATCTTCTAAAAATAAAATAGTATTTTTTGTTTTTAAACTAGACACCGATCCAATAGCGTGCGCTACGAGGGTTAAATTACCACCTACTAATTTGCCTTTTGTTTTTCCTATTCTATTAAGCGCATGTGGCGCTGCTTTGTAATTTGCTTTTTTACCCTGTAAAGCATTTTTTAAAGAAAGTACCCACTCGTTATTTGACTGTCCATTATTAAATGCAGCTGCCATGGGCGCATGCAGCGACGCTGTTTTTAATACTTCCGTGCAATGATTGTGCAGCAGTGTGATATCACTAAATCCAATCACCCACTTTGGATGTTTTGTAAACTTTTTAAAATCGAGTAAATCAATAATCCGACTCATCCCATATCCGCCTCTACCGCATAATACCGCCTGCACTTTTTTATCATCGAGCATGTCCTGCATATCTGCAGCGCGCGCCTCGTCGGTAGCCGAAAAATAATGATGCTGCGTACCAAGGGTTTTACCAATTTTTACCTTGTAACCCCAAGCCTCTAGGGTACTAATACATGTTGCCGCTTTTTTAGCCGTAAGGGTACCCGATGGGCAAACAATACCAATAGTGTCGCCCTTTTTAAGGTAGGGTGGAATTTTGATCATGCGGCAATTTAGCAATTTCAACCAGTACTGACAAGCCCATTCAAAAAGGCGCCCAACAACGCAGCTAAATTTGTACTTTTGTACCCTATTATGAGTACACCCAAACGATATTTAATTACAGCAGCCCTTCCGTATGCGAATGGGCAAAAACATATAGGTCATTTGGCGGGCGCTTATCTTCCTGCCGATATTTACGTGCGTTATTTAAAAGCACAAAAAAGAGATGCGGTATTTGTTTGCGGAAGTGACGAGCATGGCACCGCCATTCCTATTCAGGCTACCAAAGAAGGTACCACGGCGCAGGCCATTATTGACAAGTACCATCCTTTAATGGAGCAAAACTTTAAGGACTTAGGTATTGCATTTGATGTATACCACCGCACCAGTGATCCGCTGCACCACCAAACAGCGCAAGCATTTTTTACAAAACTTGAAGCCAAAGGTGATTTAGAAACAAAAGAAACGGAACAATATTTTGACGAGAGCGCACAAACATTTTTAGCAGACCGTTACATTAAAGGCACTTGCCCTTCTTGTGGTTATGATAGTGCCTATGGCGATCAGTGTGAAAAATGTGGCAAGAGTTTAAGTCCCGAAGAGCTCATCAATCCAGTAAGTACGCTAAGTGGCAATGCACCCATTAAAAAAACTACTAAGCACTGGTACTTACCACTGAATAGACACGAAGATTTTTTACGTAATTGGATTTTAGAAGAACATGGAAACGACTGGAGACCCAGTGTGGTTGGGCAGTGTAAGAGTTGGATTGATGGCGGTTTGCAACCACGCGCTGTTACCCGTGATTTAGATTGGGGCGTAAAAGTGCCCTTAGCAAGTGCCGATGGGAAAGTGCTCTATGTTTGGTTTGATGCACCTATTGGTTATATCAGTGCCACTAAACAGTGGGCCCTCAATACCGGTAACGATTGGAAACCTTATTGGGAAGATAAAGACACCAAGCTAGTGCATTTTATTGGAAAAGATAATATTGTTTTTCACTGTATTATTTTTCCGGTGATGCTCAAACTCCACGGAAATATTTTACCCACCGATGTTCCTGCCAACGAGTTTATGAATTTGGAAGGTGACAAAATGAGTACTTCCAGAAACTGGAAATTAGACATGCAGGATTACATCACCGACTTTGTCAACAAAGAAAATGGTGGTGGTCAAATGGCTGACGCCCTTAGGTATTACCTCACTCAAATTGCGCCAGAAACAAAGGATAGCGAATTTATGTGGAAGGGTTTCCAAGACGCCATTAATTCAGAACTCGTAAGTGTGTTTGGCAATTTTGTAAACCGTTCACTGGTGCTCATGCACAAGCTTTGTAACGGCAAAGTGCCTCCTTACCACGCAGATATAGAAGATTCAGAAGACACCGCTGTTAAAGAAGCGATTGCTGCTACCGCTAAAAAAGTAAGTGACCTTATTGAAGGTTACCGTTTTAGAGAAGCGCTTTTTGAAGTGATTGCACTTGCCAGAATTGGTAATGGTTACATGCAAAAGAAAGAGCCTTGGATTGTTGCCAAGCAACTAGCCGAGAATCCGGCTGCACAAAAACAAATAGACAACTGTTTACATGTATGTTTACAGCTTACGGCTAACCTAGCCATATTGGGGCAACCATTTTTACCATTTACGGCTAAAAAAATGTGTCACTTATTAAAAGTGGTTGACAAAATATTAGACTGGGAAAATGCGGGCAGCTTAAAATTATTAAGCGTAGGCTATACCCTTCGCGCCCCAGAATTATTATTTAGAAAAATTGAAGACGAAGAAATTGCAGCGCAAATACAAAAATTAAATGATGCTGCTCAAATTAAAAAAATGGAAACAACGCCAACGCCAACGTCAACAACAGCGCCAACAACGTCTGCAATAGCTGCCGTGAAGCCAGAAATTGTATTTGATGATTTTGCTAAAATAGATTTACGTGTAGGAACTATTGTTGCCGCGTCAAAAGTTGAAAAAGCCGACAAACTATTACAACTCAGTGTAGACCTGGGTTTTGAAACACGCACCATTGTTTCAGGTATTGCCCAGCATTTTGAACCAGCAAGTATTGTTGGAAAGCAAGTAACGGTTGTGGTTAATTTAGCACCACGCAAAATGAGGGGGATAGAAAGTAACGGTATGATACTTATGGCTGAAGATGCAAATGGTAAATTACATTTTATCAATCCATCAGACAATATCAACCCAGGAAGTGGTGTGAGCTAATTAAGAATAACGCACACACTCTTTATTTTCTTTATCGGTATAGGCTAGGCCTTTCTCTTTTAAAACTTCGGCAGGTACACCATTCCATTTATTAGGAATATTACCCGCATACCCTAAATCCTTAACACCCATTTCTGAAGTGTAAAAACCAGTAAGCGTTAAATCACGTATGAGGTTAAAAAAGGTAACGCCTTGCTTGTTTTTAGAATCTGCTTTTTCTGGATAGGCAATTTGATCCACCATTTTAATCCGGTCTGCTGCAGTGCAGTCTACAAAAGCTTTGTCAAACTGCTTAAAGCA
>CANEWV010000014.1 GCA_947442905.1 Chitinophagaceae bacterium
ACTTTCTTGGTTCACACTAATTTCTGTTCCAGGAATCCCCTGAACCGCCTGCCTAACTTGATCTAGGTAGGGCGCCGTGCTTTTACCATCTCTTTTTTCATATTCTACAAACGATACTTGTATACGACCAAGTTCACTTCTTGTAGTACGGTCACCACTGGTAGGGTCGGCAGCGTTTACAGCCACGTTACTAATGATACTTTCTACAATCGGATTGGTTTTACCGTTTTCGGTACCTAAAACTTTATTAACCCTTCCTTCTAGTACGCGTGTAATAGAATCGGTGTAGCGTACATCAGAACCTACGGGTAATTTGAGGTATACAAACATCTGGTTTGGATCTCCTTTAGGGAAAAACGATACAGGTATTCTGCCTCCAACAATGGATCCTACAAATAAAAATAAGGAAACAAAAAAGAGTCCAATAATACCTATCAGTAAATGAACCGGTCTCCAACCTTTTAACGCCCATTGTAATAATGACTCGTAATGATTCATAATCCAAGGAAGCGCTTTGTTTTGGAAATTGTGAATGGCATCTGTAATAAAATACCTGTTTAATACAACAAGTAACATGAACGTAATTAATAGGTTTCCAAAAAATGGAGCACCCGCAAGATCTAATAAAACACCAATGCCAACAGCAATCCAAAATCCTTTCTTTTTAAAGATGGCAGATTTAGGTTCTTTGCTGTCTGTTTCTGGGTGATTCATAAAATCAACCGCAAATACAGGGTTCATAATAAATGCTACTACTAGCGATGCTGCTAGTGTAAATATGAGCATGGTGGGTAGGTACACCATGAATTTACCAATGATTCCGGGCCAAAATAGGAGCGGGAAAAATGGAGCAAGGGTAGTGATGGTTCCAGCTAATACCGGGATGAAAACCTCTCCAGCAGCCATTCTTGCAGCGTTGTTGACGCTTAATTTACCCTTACCTTCTACAAATATGCGGTGGGTATTTTCTATCACTACAATGGCGTCGTCCACAATAATACCAAGCCCAAATAGTAGCGCAAAGAGTACAATAAAATTGAGGGTTACATGTGTGCCAACAATTAAATCGGCACCTGGTAAAAACACAAAGGCAACAAACATACTAAGTGGTACAGAAAGCGCCACAAAAAATGCGTTGACAACACCCATAAAAAACATAAGTACAATTAGTACTAGAATAAATCCAATGATAATGGAGTTTACAAGTTCATTAAAGGAGCTTCTGGTTTTAATACTCTGATCACCAGAAATAACTGCTTTTAAATTATTCGGATAAATGCTTCCTTTACCTTCCTCAACTATTTTTTTAACACCATCAGATGTTTCAATTAAATTTTCGCCACTTCTTTTAATGATATTAAGTGTTACTACGTTTTTACCATCTAGACGCGCAAAACTTTCACGCTCTTTGGTGGTATCCGCAATCGTTGCAATGTCTTTGAGGTAAATAGGCGCACCACTTGTGTTTCTAACAATAATATTTGCAATGTCACCCGCTGTTTTAAGTTGCCCTTTTAGTTGTAGGGTTCTTTTCATATTACCTACCTCTAATAAACCGCCAGAGATATCCATGTTTTCTCTTTGAATGGCGTACGTGATATCGTCAAAAGTAATACCAGCGCTTTGTGCACGGTAATTGTCTACATTGATTTGGAATTCTCTTTCCGGTGCACCTACAATATCTACTCTGTTAATCTGAGACAGATTTTCGAGTTTATCTTTTAGGTCGTCGGCATATTTTTTTAGACGTGGCAAATCAAAATCACCACTTAAGTTCACAGACATAATGGGTTGTTCACTAAAGCTTACTTCTAAAACAGTTGGTTCTATGGTTAAGTCTTTGGGAAGATCCTGCTTGGCCTTATCAGTCGCATCTTTTACTTTTTGAAGTGCTATTTCTGTTTTAACCTGGGTATCAAACTCCACCATGATCGCCGAAAAGTCTTGCTGAGAATTACTGGTGAATTTTTTAATTTTTGCACCCGTAATGCTTTTGATTTGCTTTTCGATAGGCCTTGTTACTAGGTTCTCGATGTCTTTTGGTGAGTTTCCTACATACACAGTTTGTACATAAATCGTAGGAATGACAATGTCTGGAAACTGTTCTTTAGGCAGTGTTACAAACTGATAAATACCTGCAAGGCTCACAAACAAAATCACTAAATAAATAGATGTTTTGTTTTTGATACTCCAGGTAGTAGGTCCAAATTCTTTGAATTTGGCTTTTATATTTTCTGTGAATTGCATACAATATTTTTATTCGTATTCTAATTATTTACTAGCAAGAACAATCAATTGACCGTCATATAAACTCTGAAATCCTTCTGTTACAATTTGGTCACCTGCTTGTAAACCCGATTTGATTTCTAATTGATCTTTGTAGAATTCGCCCACTGTTACCATACGTTTGCGCGCAATTAATTTACCATTCTCTGCTACAGCTACCATTACGTATTTGCCGGCTTCGTCATTTTGTAAGGTGTTAACTGGAATCGCAATGGCATTAGAAATGCTATAATCTAAAATTTGTACGAGTGCAATTTGGTTAGGTCTCAAATCTTTATCGGCAGCCACTTTAGCTTCAATAAAAAAGCTTCTGCTATTAGGGTTGATGATTTTACCTACCACCGAAATAGGCGCTTGAATATTCTTTTGTAAATCAGGTAGATTAATGGTAAGCTTGGTTCCTGTTTTAACACGTTGGCTGTAATTTTCAGGCACTTCTGCAGTAACTTTTAATTTACTGGTGTTTACTATTTTAATTTGACCAGCACCCGCAAAAATTTCACCAACACGAACGTTCACATCTTCTACTACACCGTCAACATCACTATATACAGATGTGAACTGAACTTGCTCACGACTAATTTTTACTTGCTCTTGTGCTGTTTTAAGTTGATTTTCTAATAAATCAACATTGTTTTTGGCTGAAATGATTTGCACTTCTGTTCCAATATTTTGTTCCCACAAATTCTTTTGCTTTTGATAGAGTGTTTTAGCAAAAGAAAGTTGGGTTTTTAAGGTTTCAAGACCTTGCTCTGCAGCAATTAAAGCTTGACGCTGAATGGCATCGTCTAATTTTAAAAGTAGTTTTCCTTTTGGTACTACATCTCCTCTTTTTACAAAAACTCCTTTTACTTGACCTCCACCGCCGCGGGCAGTTACATAAGAAACGCTTTCAGATTCAATTTTACCTTGTAAATCAATGTAATGATTAAAGGTTTGTGCTGCAAGCACTGCAGTTACAACGAGCTTGCCTGTTGCTTGATTGGCCGCTGCTGTATCAAGTGTTGTGATTTCTGTTTCTAGCGCGCTAACTTCTTTTTTGAGTGCCGCTAATTTATTTTTCTTGTCGGTTAAACTTCCACTTTTTTCGCTTCCGTTACATGCTATAAAAGCTGCTAAAACGCTGACAAGTGAGATTTTAATAATTGCTTGCATGGTATATGTATTTACTTATTATTTGAATTATAATTTTCCTGTTGCTTTTAAATAATCAACACGCGCAATAATGGCACTGTACATGGCGCCGATATAATTGGTTTGTGCCGTTACTAAATCTGTTTGTGCGCCCGTAATTTCCATGTTGGAACCAGTACCTATTTCGTATTTCTTTTTGGTTTGCGCGTATACTGATTCAGCTAATTGCATATTCTTTTTCTGATTGTTCAGTGTACTGATAGCCGTTGCAAAATTCATTTTAGCCTGTGTTACTTCTGCGTCAATCGTGAGCCTTAGGTTTTGTAACTGATTTTCGGTTTGTTGTAAATCAATTTTTGCTTTTGAGATTCTTGCTTTTCTTGCAAAACCATCAAAAATAGGTGCGCTAATATTAAGCCCTATAAAGCTTGTGGTGAACCAATCGCCACTTTTGAAAAAAGTAAATTGATTTCTTTGGGCATTTTTAGTGTATGCACCAGACATGGCTACCGTTGGTAAATAGCTTAGCTGATACCTTTTAATATTGTATTCGTTTAATTTTTTGCCTAAGCTAACCGCTTGAAATTCTTTACGGTCGGTATACTGATAATCTTGATTACTCGCAATATCCGTTGTAATTTGATCTTCAGAAATTTTGTCTGTTAAAATGAGCGTGTCTTTTACAGGCATGCCCATTAAGGTTTTAAGACCAATGTATCCTAATTCAATAGCATTAGTGGCTTTTAATTTTTCGGTTTCTAAATTGGCTATTTGTACCGAAATTTTATCGAGGTCTAATTTCTCTACAAATCCATTTTTGTATAACTCTTTGGAGTCATGCTCTAATTTTTGAAGTCTTTCAATATTCGCATCTAACAATCCAATTTGCGTTTTACTTACCACCAGTTGATAATAGATTTTATGAATATTGGTTTTTATCATTTCTTCCGTTACTTCTGCTGATTTTTGCTGTAACGCAATGGTAGTTCTGCGCGCTTGGAGTGCCACAAATACTTGACCATCAAATAGCAGTTGCTGTAATTGTAAACTAGCATTGGCATTGTATTTGGTACCAAATCTTACGGGGATATAACTACCTGCAGTACCTCCAAAAATTTCACCTGGAAGTAAAGAAACGGGAAGTTGTAAATAATTGACACCTCCAACCGTTGCATTGATAGTAGGTAACGCAGAAGCCGTTACTTCTTTGTTGATTGCTTCCTGACTTTTTATAGTCAATAATGCATTTTTTACTTGCAGGTTGTTTTTGTAGGCATAATCGACACACTGCGATATGCTAAATTCATTTTTTGTTTGAGCAGTGCTTGTATTTGCAAACGCCATAAGCGCTAAAACAATACTGGCTGCCAACATCCTTTTCGTGTTCATTTTCATTTATTTTTTCTTTCTTGCTTATATGCTTCAATTGTTTTTAATCCAGCCTGGGTTGCCAAGCCGTGTAAAAAATTATCGGTTGTTTCACTAATTATTTGAATGGGTGTAAATTTGGTAGAAGGGAAATGTTCAAAGTCAAACATCAAAAACATATTGGCAAGTCTGTACCTAGTGATCACGTCTACATCAATATTGGCTCTATACAATCCTTCTTGTTTTCCTCTTTCAATATTTGCTTTTGTGATTTCGTAAAAGAAAGTGTTCTTGTGCGCTCTAAATTTTTCAAATCCAGAACTGTGGTATTTTTGTAAGTCATACATCACAGATGGGTTCATATGTTTGAACATTTCTTGTGCTGTATCAAGTGCTAAAAACATTTCATGGATAGCATTTTCACTGATGGCAGCGTACCTGCTAAATTCATCCTGGTGTCTTTGGATTTCAATATTAATGACCCCTTCTACTAGCGCATCTTTGTCTTTAAAGTACTGATAGATGGTTTTTTTGCTCATGCCTAGGTGGTTGGCAATTTCATCCATGCTCACGCTTCTTATGCCATATAACATAAAAAGTTCATGTGTTTTTCTGATGATTCTGTCTTGCGTTTCCATTTTTTAATTGAGGGTGCAAAACTATGGAAACTTTTTATGTAACCAAAGTTTCCATTCAAAAATAAACCGTAATTTTGTTGAACGGTAGTTTGCGCGAACTATCCATTAACTTGCAACAAATTTCAGCCATGAATACTAGGTATAAGCAGCTTAGAGCCCAGGTAACGCTCAAGCGCTTGCTCCAATTTTTCTTTCAGGGTCTTATTGTTTTAGCCCCAATAGCGGTAACCTTATGGGTTGTGCTAGGCCTGTTTCAATGGGTGGATGGATTTTTACCAAATCTTATTAACACATTGTTTCCCAGCGCTTTAGATAAAAATATTGATGGGTCCCTTCGTAAAATACCCGGTTTAGGTTTTGTGGTTGTGGTATTATTGGTGCTCTTTGTGGGTTGGCTTTCCTCTTTATTTGTGGTTGAAAAGTTGGTGTCCGTTTTTGATACGGTACTTGAAAAAACGCCTGGTATTAAATTTATTTATTCCTCTGTAAAGGACTTTTTAGAAGCATTTGCCGGTAACAAAAAGAAATTTGATAAGCCTGTGCTCGTTAATGTGGATGCATCTGGCGTTTGGAGAATTGGATTTATTACCCAACCCTCCAACTCAGAATTTGGTTTACCGGATCATGTAACCGTGTATGTACCACATTCTTATGCGATATCAGGGATCACCTATATCGTTCCAAAAACAAATATTAAAATATTGGATAATGTATCTGCAGCCGATGCCATGAAATATACTGTTTCAGGTGGCGTAACGGATGTTCACGATGATAGTATTATCACAGACCTTAATAAAAATGAAACTGCATAATTTTAATTCTGGACCTTCTATTTTACCGCCCGTTGTAATGCAAAAAGCAGCGGAAGCCATCATGGATTTTGAGGGCTCTGGTTTATCTATTTTAGAAATTGGACACCGCACTGCATTGTTTCAAGATGTAATGCAAGAAGCAGTACAATCTGTAAAATCACTTATGCAAATTGGTGATGATTACGAAGTGTTGTTTTTGCATGGTGGCGCTACGACGCAGTTTATGCAAGTGCCCATGAATTTACTGGATACGCATGAAACAGCAGCTTATTGTGACAATGGTATTTGGGGCAATAAAGCTATTAAAGAAGCAGCGAATTTTGGTAATGTACAAGTTGTAACAGATAGTACTTCCAACAACCATACACGGATCGATAAAAACTTTACAGTGGATCCTGCTGCAAAATATTTGCATTTTACCACCAACAATACCGTAGAAGGGACACAGTGGCATACCCTGCCAAACACAAGCGTACCGCTGGTTGCAGACATGAGTAGCGATATCTTTTATGCACCACGTAATTTTAATCAGTTTTCACTGATATATGCGGGAGCACAAAAAAATATGGGCGCTGCAGGTGTAAACATGGTGGTTGTAAAAAAAGAAATCCTCGGAAAAATTGCCAGAAAAATTCCGACCATCATGGATTATCAAAAGCATATTGCGGCTGGTTCACTCATGAATACGCCACCCGTTTTTGCGATCTATGTAAGTTTATTAACGCTCCGTTGGATTATAGAAGAAGGGGGCTTACCAGAAATGCAAATCCGCAATACAGCGAAATCAAATTTATTATACGAAACCATTGATTCATTACCTGTTTTTGAAGCGCGTGTCGCAAAAGAAGATAGAAGCCTAATGAACGCCGTATTCTTTTTAAAAGATCAAAGTTTAGAAGAAAGCTTTTTAAGTCTTTGTAAAGAAGAGGGTATGGTAGGTGTTAAAGGATATAGGACTGTAGGGGGCGTACGAGTAAGTATGTACAACGCCATGCCTTTATCGAGCGTTCAAATTTTTTGTGACTTAATGAAACATTTTGCTTCTAAACATGGTTAAAACTTTTTATAGAATTTTATTATTGATTGTTTTGGTTGCCTCGTTTAACGCTGCGGCCACTGCACAACAAACAGTTGTTACAGGGGTTGTAACAGATTTAAATAGTGGCGCACCCATCCCTTATGCAACCATTGTATTTAAAGGTGGACGTGGAACCGTAACAGACAGCGCAGGAAAGTACAAGCTCGTTGGCACCAATCAAATAGGGAGTATTAAAATTTCTTATGTTGGCTACAAAACGGTTACCAAAAATATTCAAATAGGTAAAACACAAGTAATTGATATTATTATGGAAGTGGATCCGCTGCTTTCTAATAACGTTACCGTTTCTACCAATAAACGTGCGCCATATAAAAACAAAAACAATCCAGCTGTAGATCTTATTAAAAGAGTGATTGCCAATAAGCCGCTCAATAAGCCTGATAGTTATGATTATATCCAGTACGACGAATATGATAAGGTGGAATTATCACTTAGTAAAATTCCTGAAAAAATTACCAATAGTAAACTGCTTAAAAAGTATCAGTTTTTACTAGACAATAAAGACACCCAAAAAATAGCAGGCAAAGCACTCATCCCTATTTATTTAGAAGAGCGTTTGTCTTCACATTATTTTCGAAAATCTCCAGAAAAAACAAAAGACATTGTAATTGCGCAAAAGCGTGTAAACTTTGGAGATTACGTAGATAACGATGGCGTGAGCACCTATTTAAATAGGCTTGTGATGGATATTAATATTTATGAAAATAATATCCCATTATTTACCCACGAATTTTTAAGCCCCATTGCCGATGTGGCCCCTACATTTTATATGTATTATATTAGGGATACCATAACGGATGCTAACGGTTTGAAATTAGTGAAGCTTTATTTTACGCCACGTAATACCAACGACTTGTTGTTTAGAGGCACCATGTATATTACCCTTGATGGTAATTACGGTGTTCAAAAAATGACCATGTTTATTAGTAAAAATGCGAACGTAAATTTTGTTAGAGAATTAAATATTGATTTAGATTTTGAACAAGGTAACGATAGTAGATATCATTTGATAAAGAGCACTGCATTTACAGAAGCTGCTTTAACAAAAAATAGTAAAGGCGGAGTGTTTGGTGGCCGAACCGTTTCTTATAAAAATTACACCATTAATAAAGCCTTACCGGATTCTATCTATACTGGACCTTCACTCGTTGTTAAAGCGGATGCAGCAAACTACAACGAATCATTTTGGAATGCTAGTAGGCATGATACTTTAACAAAGGCAGAATCTAAAGTTTACAGTAATATTGATAGCCTCGAAAAAATGCCATCTTTTAGAAGAACGATGGCTGTTGTCACACTTTTAGTAGCTGGCTATACGGCCATTGGTCCAGTAGATATGGGACCTGCCGCCACTTTTTATAGTTTTAATCCAGTAGAAGGATTTAGACTTAGGCTTGGTGGACGTACCACGCCAAAATTAAGCAAGCGTATTTATTTTGAAGGGTATGGTGCATATGGTTTTAAAGATGAAAAATGGAAGTACTATGGTGGCGTAACATACTCTCTCAACAATCAATCTATCTATGCATTCCCAATGCATTTTGTGCGTGCGAGTTTTCAAAAAGAAACCAAAATTCCCGGACAAGATTTAGAATTTGTATCGGAGGATAATATTTTGCTTTCCTTTAAACGAGGACTCAACGACAAGTGGACCTACAATAAATATTTCAAAATTGATTACGTACATGAATTGCCAAGCAGGTTATCATATACGATTGGTTTTAGAAACTGGAGGCATGAAGCAGCGGGTGGACTTGTTTATCAAACCGTAAAAAATGGGCAAACAGAAACTGTTCCGGAGGTTAACACATCAGAAATAACAGGACAAATTAGATGGGCGCCACATGAGCAGTTTTTTCAGGGTAAGGTTTACCGCATTGCCATGGTTAATAAATATCCCATTCTTACCCTTAATTATACAGCTGGTTTAAAAGGCGTAATGGGTAGTAGTTATAATTACCAGAAAGTGAGTTTCACTTTTGATAAGCGTTTTTATTTGTCTCAACTTGGATTTACAGATGTTAATTTTGAAGCAGGAACAATGTTTGGTAAAATTCCGTATCCGTTATTAAGTATTCCGCGCGCAAACCAAACATACGCCTACCAATTAAATTCTTATAACCTCATGAACTTCCAAGAGTTTGTAAGTGACAGGTACGCGTCTTTATTTGTTGAACATTATTTTAACGGATTGATATTTAACCGTATTCCTTTATTTAAAAAACTAAAACTGCGTGAGCAATTAGCGGCTAGGGTTATTTATGGAAGTTTACGAGATGAAAATGATCCTGCAAAAAATCCAGATCTAATTGCATTCCAAAATTACAATGGCGCTGTAACAAGTTTTAGCCTTAATCAGGGACCTTATTTTGAAGGCAGTGTAGGTATTGGAAATATATTCAAGTTTTTGCGCGTTGATCTTGTTAAAAGGTTTACCTATACCAATAACCCTTACATTACCAAGCTAGGGATTCGTACAAGATTTAGATTTGACTTTTAACACTGGGGAATATGCATGTTAGAATTGTATGGGTTTTAGTAGTAGGCTTATTGATGGGTGTAGTTGATAGCTATGCTAACACCGCGCTAGATTCTTTTCCTATACCAAAGCCCACCGCTAAACAACTCTTTTATTTACAAAGAACCACCAATAGCAATACCATCATTTGTGATCTTAATACGGATTCAAAAGGACAGCTTATCAAAGACAACCCAGTACACGTGTATTGGATACGTTATGACGAAGGGGGAGGAAAAAAAGAATTAAGCTATATTCAAGAAACTTTTGCTTACGGAATTAAGCATGACTTACTTCCCAACGGCGTTTATAAACTTCATTTTGTTTCCTATAAAAAACAAGTCTTTTATTTAAAGCGTTCTCCAAAAGACAATCAATACAAAGTTTATTTTTTACTCAATAACAAAGAATTTGTTTTACAAAAATTATTCGTAAAAATTGAAGGCGGATCTTTTTGGGTGCCCAATGTTATTTATATGGAGATTATTGGAAAAGACGAATATTCTGGCACGCCATTTTCATATAAATTCAAGCCTTAATTCATTAGAATTGCCGATATTTGAAGCATGGCAATCATTCAACCTTTTAAGGCTTTGCGCCCGCAGCCTCAGCTAGCAAAACAAGTAGCTAGCCGTCCTTACGATGTATTAAATAGTGCTGAAGCTAAAAAAGAAGCAGCAGGTAATCCCGCCTCTTTTTTGCATATCACAAAAAGCGAAATTGATCTACCAGAATCGGTAGATATTCATGACGCACAAGTATATGAACAAGCAAAAGAAAATTTAGCGGCTTTTATAAAACGCGATGTAGTTTTTAGAGAATCTAAAGAGTGCTATTATATCTATCAATTAATCATGCATGGTAGGTCTCAAACCGGACTTGTATGTGTAAGTAGTGTGGATGATTATGAAAATGACATTATCAAAAAGCACGAGTTTACAAGACCAGAAAAAGAACTAGACCGCATCAATCATATCAAAACATCGGGCGCTCAAACGGGTAATGTATTTTTAGCTTACCGCAATAATGTTGGTTTAGATGCACTCATCGAAAACTGGAAAAAAACAAAAACAGCGGTCTATGATTTTGAAGCTGATGATCAAATTCAGCATACCATTTGGGTGGTAAATGATGAGTCTACTATTCAAGAAATCAGCTCCATATTTCAAAATGAAATTCCATGTACCTATATTGCTGATGGACATCATAGAGCTGCATCTGCTGCAAAAGTGCGCGCTGCTCTAGGTGCCAATGCTGGTAAAAATGCGGATTATTTTTTAACCACTTTATTTCCTTCCAATCAGTTGTACATCATGGATTACAACCGTGTGGTAAAGGATTTACATGGGTTAACGCCTGCAGCATTTTTAGAGGCGGTAGCAAAACAATTTGATGTTGAGCAGTTGTCTAAAGAGCCATTTAAGCCAGCATCACTTCATGATATAGGCATGTACTTAAACGGAAGTTGGTATAAACTCACTGCTAAGCCTGGTACTTTTACCGAAGATCCAATTGGTATTTTAGATGTAACTATTTTACAAAACAATATTTTGGATGGTATACTAGGTATTGCTGATCCACGTACTGATTCTCGTGTAGATTTTGTGGGTGGTATTAGAGGACTTCAGGTACTCGCGGATAAAGTAGATAGCGGTCAATTTGCGGCAGCATTTAGTTTGTATGCTGTTACGATTGATCAGTTATTTGCGATTGCGGATACAGGAAATGTAATGCCTCCAAAAAGTACTTGGTTTGAGCCTAAATTAAGAGATGGTTTATTAACCCATCTTATTTACGAGTAGTATAAACACATGCCATGCATATGAAACGATTGTTTGATTGCCTCGATCATCAGCTAGATCATTTTCCAAAAAAGGACATGCTTGCTGCCAAAGAAAAAGGTGTTTGGAAAACATATAGTACTGCGGATGTAGCAAGTACTGTAGATGCATTAAGCGCCGGATTGATATCGCTAGGTGTTAGTGGTCATAACTTTACCCCCGAGTCCAGTGATAAAATTGCTATCATGAGTAGCAATAGGCCTGAGTGGGTTTTTACAGACCTTGCTTGCCAACAAATTGGGGCTATTTTAGTTCCCTTATATCCAACAACCAATCCTATCGAAGTAGAATTTATTTTAAATGATGCAGCGGTTGGGTATGTTTTTGTAAGCAACCTCGAGTTGTATGAAAAAGTAAAATCAGTTGCCTCAAAAGTGCCTTCTATTAAAGGTATTTATACATTTGATGCTATAGAAGGTGCGGTGCACTGGACTTCACTTACAAATGCAGCAACACCGGCACTGCTAGATCAAGTAGCAAGTATTAAAAAAACAATTCCGGTTACTCAGTTAGCAACTATCATTTATACATCCGGTACAACGGGTGTTCCTAAAGGTGTGATGCTGAGTCATCAAAATATTTATAGCAATGTGATGTTTTCAAAAGAGAGTTTTCCTTTTGAAGACGCGCCAGATTCTAAAGTGCTTAGCTTTTTACCGCTCAATCACATTTTTGAAAAAATGGTCACCTACATTTATTTGTACAGTGGCATTTCTATTTATTACGCCGAAAGCCTGGATACCATTGGTGATAATTTAAAAGAAATTAAACCAGATGGCTTTACAACGGTACCGCGCCTACTGGAAAAAGTATTTGAAAAAATAATGGCCAAGGGCGCCGAGCAAACTGGCATCAAGAAAAAATTATTTTTTTGGGCAGTGGCGCTTGGTGAAAAATATGACAATATACAAAGTGGTGGTTTTTGGTATAACATGCAATTAGCGATTGCCAATAAACTCATTTTTACAAAATGGTGTGAAGCCCTTGGTGGTAACGTTTCATTTATTGTAACAGGTGGTGCGGCTTGTCAGGTAAAACTTCTCCGCATTTTTAATGCCGCTAAAATTCCTGTGTTTGAAGGATATGGCCCAACCGAAAATAGTCCAGTAATAAGTGTGAATCGCAAGGCAAAGGGCGGCACCAAATTTGGTACCGTTGGCCCTGTAATTAATGGCATACAAGTGAAAATTGAATCCGATGGTGAAATATGTGTAGCAGGCGAAAGTGTGATGGTGGGTTATTATAAGCGTCCAGATTTAACGGCAGAAGCAGTGATAGATGGTTGGCTCCATACCGGCGATATTGGCGTTTTTGAAAACGATATTTTCTTAAAAATCACCGACCGTAAAAAAGAACTCTTTAAAACAAGTGGTGGTAAATATGTAGCACCGCAGCCTATCGAAAACAAGTGTAAAGAAAGTCCC
>CANEWV010000015.1 GCA_947442905.1 Chitinophagaceae bacterium
ATAACCTGGAATGGCTAGCATGTCAAGTGCTTTTTTAAATTCCGTAAAGTTTTTAGCCTTGTTAAAAGCATACCACTGCTCAAGTCCTCTAATGTCCATTTGAGCAGGCATGCGAATAGAAAAAACGCCTTTAGGTGTAATGATAGTTGGTCCGTATTTGCTCCAATATGCTTTTTTGCTAAGTGGTACAGCAACGCCTGCAACTTTTACTTTAAGGGGCGCTGTTTTTACTTCAAGCGTTTCCCATTTGCCATCAAATTTGTATTGTAATTTATTGGTAGGATTCATTTCTAATTGATACACGTCTAGTTTGTCTGGCGCATTTACGGTGTGTGCCCATCCTAAATATTCATTACAGCCATGTAAGATGCAGGGGGCACCCGGAAAATTAGCGCCAATAATATTCCAGCCGTCTTCACTTGATAAATGCGCTTCATAAAATGCGACAGGCCCTTCTAGTGGTTGGTGTGCATTGATGTCTAGGTATACCTGACCATCGGTGGTTTTGGCGCTATTAAATGCAAACGCGTTACTACCTGCCGTTTTATAATTTTCGAGAAGTGGCACAGTGCCGCCAAAAATGGAACTTAATGCTTTGTCTGCCCCAGATAGCACACAAAGTTGGAGCACCGAATATTGTACCATATCTTTTGGAGTAACTGGAAATATTTTTTTAAGCAGTACTTCTTTAGGGTGTGCAGTTGCGTATGCATTGAGCCCGGCTGCATAGCCTTCTAAAAGTTTTTTAAATGCAGGGCTAAGGTCCGATTCGTATTTTTCTTCTACAAGTTCTGGAATGCGTAATAAATGAATGATATAATCTATCGAAGCCCCTTTTTTACCTTGGTACTGCGCTAGCATGGATTTGCCCGCCATTAATGATTGTTGAATGGTTACAAAATCATCTTCTGCATGTGCCCATGCAAGCCCATAGGCAACATCTGGATCTGTTTTACCAAAAATATGCGGCACGCCAAAGCTGTCTCTGATAATATCAATTTTAGCAGGGTTTATTTGTGCGTTTGCCCAATTATAGATGAGTATTAAGCAGGTAACTAGTAGTGAGGTACGTTTCATAAGGTATAGTCTAAACAGTATAACAACAATACGGCTAAAGTGTTTATTATTTAATAGCGTTGTATCTTTGTGTCAAATTAATGGTATGAGCATTTTCAAACAGTTAAAAGAGTATCTCTTTATTTCAAAAAGAGACCCTAACGAGCCCCGCACTCAGTGGATGAAATACATGCATGGCATGAACCGTATTTCACTTCTTATGTTTTTGGTTGCAGTACTTATTATTTTGTTTAAGTCACTGATTTTACCCCTCCTGAATAAATAATTTTGGTCCTGCAAGTGCTATAATTTCTTGGGCAACTTTTGCAGAAGCGTCTCCACCGCCCGCAGCGAGAAGTGCATGTAATGACTCGTAGTTATCCATCAATTCATTTCTTTTGGTCTCATTTTCTGTGATGTTACGTAGTGCAGTTGTTAAATGCTGTTCCGTTAGATTTTCTTGAATGATTTCTTGGACAATTTCTTTGTCCATAATCAGATTTACTAGTGATATGAATTTTATTTTCACTAGCCACTTTGCTATTTGATACGAAAACTTACTGGTTTTGTAGCACACGACTTCTGGGACTTTAAATAAGGCTGTTTCAAGTGTTGCAGTGCCACTGGTTACTAGGGCTGCGTCAGCTATTGTGAGCAGTTCGTACGTGCTGTTTTTAATAAGTGTTACATTGGAGTAGCCCATTAAAAAGCGGTTGTAAAATGGAGCATCTTGTCCTGGCGCTTGCGCCACCATAAATGTATAGTTGGGAAAATGTGGTGTTACGCTTAACATAATGGGAAGCATTTTAATAATCTCTTGCTTTCTGCTTCCTGGTAGTAATGCAATTACTTTTTTATTGTCTGTAACAAGTGGGTTGGTACTTTTAAAGGATGCAATAACAGGTAGTAGCGGGTGCCCCACATAGGTCACATCCCACTTCCACTTATGTTTAAAATATTCTTTTTCGAAAGGCAGTATGCAAAACATTTTATCGATGCACAGTTTCATTTTTTTAACCCTGTTTTCTTTCCAAGCCCAAACCTGCGGTGCTATATAATACACCACTTTGAATCCATTTTTTTTTGCCCAATCGGCAATGCGTAAATTAAAACCTGGATAGTCAATTAATACGAGCACATCGGGTTGCCAAGCATCTATATCTTGCTTACAAAATTTTATGTTTTGTAAAATGGTGGGTAGGTTTTTGATCACTTCCAAAAATCCCATGAAGGCGAGGTCTCTGTAATGCTTTACAAGAGAGGCACCTGCGTCCTTCATCAGGTCTCCGCCCCATGCTCTAATGCTGGCCGAAGGATCTAAATGCTTAATTTCCTTTATGATGTTGCTGCCGTGTAGGTCTCCACTGGCTTCTCCTGCAATAATATAGTACTTCATAGGCTTCTTGCAATTTACGTTAGATGGCCCAAAATGTTAAGAAAACTAAAAAAATAGTTAAAAAACTAAAAATTTAGTTGTTAAACTAAAAATATAGTTTTAGCATTGTATTTCAAATGTAATTGTCGCATGAAACCATTAACAAAAGCAGAAGAGCAAGTGATGCAGCAGGTGTGGAAATTATCCAGTGCCTATTTGAAAGATATTGTGGAGTCGTATCCTATGCCTCGACCGCATACGAACACGGTGGCAACGCTTGTAAAAATACTCGTTGATAAAGGATATATCGGCGTTGAAGCGATGGGTAGGGTGCACCGTTATTTCCCACTCGTTAGTAAAGAAGCGTATTCGACTAGCTCTATTAAATCACTAGTGGACGCTTATTTTGAAGGCTCTTTTAGTGAAGCCGTTTCTTGTATGTTACAGCAAAAGGAAATCAGTGTTCGTGAATTGGAGCTTTTATTGGACCAGTTAAAACAATCAAAAAACTAAGTCATGTATCCTACACTCTATTATCTTTTACAAGTGCTTGTATGTAGTGCTGTTTTGATGGTGTATTATTTACTGGTACTGCGTAATAAAAAATTTCATCAATACAACCGCTTTTATTTACTAGGCGTTGCACTAGTTTCATGGATGGTGCCGCTTATTAAAATTGTTTGGGAGCAGGAAAGGTCTGGAGTTAGGCAAGTTGATTTATTAACTGTTGTTGCCGCCAATAATTCTGAGATGGAAGCGATGGTTATATCTCAGCAACAGTCACTTGACTGGGTATCGCTCTTACCAAATTTGTATATGGCAGTATGCATTTTTTTATTATCTGCTATGCTAGTTTCATTGTATAGGGTTTACAAAATTTATACAACACACGAATGTAGCAACCTCCAACAATTTTATTTAGTGATGACGCGTGAAAAGGGGACGCCTTTTTCATTTTTCAGTTATATTTTTTGGAATGCCGAAATTGATATCCAAACACCTGCTGGCAAGCAAATTTTACAACATGAGTTAACGCATGTTACACAGTATCATTCTATTGATAAAATAGTGATACAGTTAAATTTGATTGCGGGTTGGTTCAATCCTTTCTTTTGGCTACTCAAAAAAGAGCTGGACATGATCCATGAATTTATTGCCGATAAAAAATCGGTAGAACATGGAGATACTGCCAGCTTGGCTCAAATGTTGTTGACAACGGCTTATCCGGGACAACGATTTCCACTCACCAATCCATTCTTTTTTTCACCTATTAAACGAAGATTAAAAATGCTTACCAACACAAAAAATCCAACCTTCAATTATCTAAGAAGGCTTATTGTACTTCCTCTTTTAGCAGTGGTTGTTTTGTTGTTTGCTTTTAGAGCAAAAGAAAATATGAATACTATTGTGCCACTTTCAAAAACCTACACTGTCGTGTTAAACGCAGGACACGGAGGAGAAGATAAAGGTGCTATTGCGGCAGATGGAACAACAGAGGCTCAATTGTCATTAGAAATTGTTCGTCAAATACAAGCGCTCAATAAAAACGAAAAAATTAAACTCGTTTTAACGCGTGATGCAGATGTAACACAGTCAGTGGTAGCTGTAACTGAATTCGCAAATACACAATCACCAGATTTATTTGTTTCTATTCACTTAAACAATGTTGAAGGCACTTCTGCAAACAAAACTAAATACGAAGGCGCTGAAATATACATGGCTGCAAAAGGTAAGGCAGTTGATTATGATGCTAATTATAAATTAGCAAATAATTTAGCAGCTACATTGCAAGAAATAGGTACGCCATTTAATGGTGTGAAAACAAGAGAAAAGGGCATTTGGGTGTTACAGGCAGTTCAATGCCCGTCGGCACTTATTGAGGCGGGTTACCTCAGCAATAATAAAGAACTTGCTAAAATCAAAAATGCTGATTACCAAAAAAAGTTAGCAGCTAGTATTTTAAGAGGGATTGAAAATTATTTAATTGATCAAGAGAAAGGGGCTTCTATTGAAGTAAGAGACACTACTAAAAAAGTGATGTTTGTTCAAGGATATAAGATTTCACCAGAAGATACCCTCATTGCTTCAAAAGGAAATAATAAATCAGTTGTGATCAGAATGGACGGTGTAGGAACATCAAGTAATGCGCAAAAGCCCCTATTTATTTTAGATGGAGAAGTTATTTCCGAGTCTGTAATGAAAGTGATTGATCCCAATAAAATTGAGTCAATTAATATTTTAAAAGACGCCTCTGCTATTGCAGTTTTTGGAGAAAAAGGTAAAGGCGGTGTGGTGCAAATCACAACCAAAAAAGGGGGAAGTGAAGATGCTGCGGCAACAGGCAGAATTGTTGTTAGGGGAGTGCCATTAGATAATTCAAAAATCTTGGCAGAGCCTGTGCTAATTATTTCCGACACCGTTCAATTAAATGGGAAAACTGTTTTATTGAAGTCTAATAATTTGAAGGATATTCAATTTATGGAAAAGGGCCTTGTTGAAGCTGGTAAAAAATCTGGTGTTACATTTTCTGTAGGTTCAAATTTTAAGGAGTCGCCTAGTTTAATTTTAATTGACGGCGAGAAAAAAACAAAAAAAGAAATGGATGGTTTGTCTCCAGATCAAATTAAATCAATTGAAATCTTAAAAGGCGAATCAGCAATTAAAGCATATGGTGCAGAAGCTAAAGACGGAGTGATTAAAATTACGACCAAGAAAAAAGTAAACCTATAAAAAAAACTTAACGGCTAAGGACGCTAATGCATACAAACAAGTTGCAATAAATACGCCCTTAGCCGTTTTATCTTTTTGCGCATTAATATATAGCGTAAATACAACTGCGTTACAAATTAAGCAAAGGCTTACAATCGCTGTTAGTAAAGACTTTTGTAAAATAAGTACTTCAAAAAATTCGGCTAAAGTAAAACGGCTAAATTTATAAAAGTAATACCCAAATAACCCTACAATAGGTGCTAAAAAACCTAGTAGGATGCCAAGTTTTATATCGTCTCTTTTCAATATCATAATTTCCATTTTGTTTCTAAGGCTTTTTTAAGGCCATAATGAGTAAGGTCAAATTGTACAGGTACCACACTTACATAATTGTGTTTGAGTGCCCATGAATCGGTGTCTTTGCCTGATTCTAAATTTTTAAATTCGCCGGTTAGCCAATAATATTTTTTTCCGTGTGGATCTTTTCTTTGATCAAACTTTTCTTCGTATTTTGCATACGCTTGTCTGCAAATTTTTATCCCTTTAATTAATTTTTCATCTACAGCAGGGATGTTTACATTTAAACAAAGGTGTTTGTCTAGTGGTTTGCCAGCCAACATTTTTTCTACTATAATGCGCACGTATTTTTGTGCACCAGAAAAATCGGCTTCGATACTATAATCAAGTAATGAAAAACCAATACTTGGAATGCTTTCGATAGACGCTTCGAGCGCTGCCGACATAGTGCCAGAATAAATGACATTGATAGAGTGGTTGGCGCCGTGGTTAATGCCACTCAGGCAAATGGTTGGCTTTTTGTGTAATACAACGTCTACAGCAAGTTTCACGCAATCTACTGGCGTGCCACTGCAGCTATAGGTTTCTACGCCATCAAACATATGGAGCTTTTGCAGCCTTAGGGGGTGACCAATGGTTATAGCGTGCCCCATGCCACTTTGGGGCTTGTCTGGGGCCACTACTACAATGCGTCCTAGGCCTTTTACAGCTTCTACCAGGGCTTTAATACCCGGAGCGGATACACTATCGTCGTTGGTTATTAATATAGTAGGGATTTCCTTGGTTTTTCCTGATTTTGCCATGGGTGCAAGATACAAATAGAAAAAAATAGTAAAAATAAATTTGGTAATACTAAAATTATTAGTATTTTGCAGCTAAATCAATTAGTTATGTCAAACGCCGGAAAAAATTTACGTCACTTGCGCAAGCAGCGTGGTTGGACCCAGGAAGAATTTGCAAACAAGCTAAACATCAAAAGAAGCCTTGTTGGCGCCTACGAGGAAGAGCGTGCCGAGCCTCGTTTAGAGGTAATGGAAGCCATTTGTTCTTTGTTCAAGCTCAGTTTAGAGGACTTCTTATTTCAAGACCTTACGGGGAGTACGCCAAAGGGCATTTCTTACCTTGAAAGCCGCAGGCAATTAAAAATGATAGCCGAGTCTGCTCAAATTAGTTTTGTACCGGTAAAAGCGGCAGCTGGTTATTTAGCGGGCTTCGCAGATCCTGAATTTGTAGACGAGCTAAATACCTTCACACTCCCTATGTTAGCGCCGGGTCAATACCGTGCCTTTGAAATAGTGGGGGATAGTATGTTGCCAACACCTAGTGGTAGTGTAATTGTAGGAGAAAAAGTAGAAAACTTTGATGAGGTAAAAAATAGTAATACCTACGTGGTGCTTTCTAAAAGTGAAGGTGTGGTATACAAGCGTATTGTGCGTGACAACGAAAAAAAGAATAACCTCACGCTTATTAGTGATAACCCGCAGTACGAGCCATACCATGTAAATGCAGAGGATGTATTAGAGGTTTGGAAGGCCGTGTATATTTTGCAAAAGGCTAGTGCAGTGCCTAGGTGGGATGTAAACCAGTTAGCCGGCATGGTTAATAATTTACAAGAGCAGGTGAGTACGCTTAAAAGTAAACTCAATTAAACTAGGTCCTTTAGTTTCTTTATTTTAACCATTGGTACTTTTTTTAGTGGGGCAAAGGTAGATTCGTCTATTTTTGCCCCATTTTATATATATGCGCAAAATAATTATAGTTTTTCTTTTGGTTTTATGGGCGAGTGCTGGCTTTGCGCAACCTAAAAAAATTAGTGCCCTTAAAATTAATACAGCTATTAAAATAGATGGTGCATTAGATGAGCTTATATGGGCGCAGTCTGATACCGCTGTTAATTTTATTCAATTAAGTCCTCAATTGGGTGCTGCTGCATCTAATATGAGTAAGGTTTCTATTTTATATGACGATCAGGCAATATATGTTGGTGCCTTTTTGTACAACAAGCCTCAAAATATTAGAAAGCAATTAACAGCAAGGGATGGAGAGCAGCGAAAAGACGTAGATTATTTTGCTGTTTTTTTTGATACGTATAATGATGATCAAAATGCAGTTCAGTTTTTAGTAACAACCCGCAATGTTCAATCAGATGCAAGACTGCTTCCTAATTTAAGTAGCCAGTTTGGACCACCTTCCGATTATTCTTGGGACGCCGTTTGGGAAAGCAAAGTTCAAATGCATCAAAATGGATGGTCGGTAGAAATGAAAATACCTTATGCGGCACTTCGTTTTTCAAAAAAAGAAATACAAGACTGGGGTGTAAATTTTGAACGCTATGACAGGGGAAGTAACGAAAATGTATACTGGAATAAAATTGACCCCAACCAAAATGGTTATGTTAATCAGTTTGGCGATATCACAGGACTACAAAATATAATTCCACCATTGAGGCTATCGTTGTTGCCTTATATATCTGCTGGATCAAGAACTGTACCCTATGCCAATAGGCCCACCACTAATACTTTTTTACGCAGTGGCGGAATGGATGTGAAATACGGTGTCAATGAAAGTTTTACTTTAGATGCAACACTTATACCGGATTTTGGACAAGTAGTTTCTGATAATGTGGTCCTAAATCTATCGCCGTACGAAATTCAGTTTCAAGAAAATCGCCCTTTTTTTACAGAAGGGATTGAATTATTTAATAAATCCAATCTCTTGTATTCTAGGCGAATTGGTGCTACACCGGATGGTTATTATGCAGTTAATCGTAAAGTGGCTAACAATAGAAATTTATCGATCGTTTCAAACCCGGGCATTTCACAATTATACAATGCGACAAAATTTTCTGGAAGAAATAAAAAGAAACTAGGCATTGGTGTTTTTAATGCACTTGTTGCTCCTACAACTGCAACGGTTTTAGATAAAACAACGGGGGTAAAAACAAATTATGAAACCAGTCCATTAACCAATTATAATATTCTAGTGCTTGATCAGGCCCTGGCGGGTAGGTCATCCATTACATTAACCAATAGTAATGTTTGGAGGAGTGGAGGGTCCCGCAACGCAAATGTTACCGGGCTTGATGCGAGTTTATTTGATAAAACCAATACCCATCAGCTTATCTGGAATGGAAGAGTGAGTGCTATTTCTGGGGTTGATAGTTATACGGGATTTAAAAGTTTATTAGCATTTGCTAAAGTGAGTGGCAAGATTCAGTATTTATTGCATACCAATATTGAGTCAGATAGATATGATCCAAATGATATGGGTTTTTTGTTAGCGCCCAACGAGTTTTCAGGCATTGCTAAAATAAGTTACAACCAGTTTAAACCTTCAAAGAAGTTTTTACAATCTAGTTATACACTAACCCTTCGTCCATCATACTTATACAAGCCCAATGTGTTTACCAATTTTGAAATTCAAACGAGGGCTTTTTGGTTTTTTAAGAATTTCTGGGATGCATCTGTAACATTAAACGTACAACCTCAATGGACGCATGATTATTTTGAAATGCGCACCGCAGGCGTCATGATAAAAAGAACGGGATATTGGTATGCAAGTATTGCGGGTAGTTCTGATAGTAGAAAACAGTTTTTTTTCAGGTACAACGCAGGTTTTGCCGAGTCTCCTATTTATGATGATGCTTATATCAGTTTAAATATTTCACCTCGTTATAGATTCAATGATCATTTTAGTTTGGATATCGATGTGAAGCGTGATGAAGACAATGGACAGTATGGTTATGCTTTTAGAAATGCAGCAGGTTTGCCTATTGCGGGTAGACGTAAAGTAACAACGCTTACTAGTATTGTAAATGGTATTTATAATTTTAATGCGCGCATGAATTTGTCTGCGCGTGCAAGGCATTACTGGAGTAAGGTAGAATACGAAACCTTTTTTAATGTTACACCTAGTGGCGGCATTACTGAAATTCCTTTTGTGCCCGGGAAAAATCAAAATTTCAATGTCTTTAATATAGATATGTTTTACACTTGGGACTTTGCCTACGGTAGCCGGTTTATTATAGGATGGAAAAACTGGTTAGGTTCAGATTTTAATTTGCCCTACCAGTCGCATAAAAATTACATGAGTAATGCAAGAGCAGTGTTTCAGCAGCCGCACGGTAATGAAATTACATGTAAGCTCATTTACTTTTTGGATTACATGAAATTGAAAGCTAAAAATCCTTTAAAATCTAGTAGGAGGATTTAGCAGATTTTATTTGTCCATTTTGTTTTCTAAAAAAGTATAGATTTTTATTTTCTTGGTAATCTACCTGGCTTTTATTGTCTGCATTATTAACTGGCGTTATTTTAAACGTGTTGAATACAGGGGATGTTTTAGATAACAAACTAGTTGTGAAGTAAAGCATAGTTTCATAGCCTTTAAAAAATTGATCGCTTGGCCGGCCAAGGTATTTTTTTTTGTAGGCACTTGTTAACTGCTTTAGTAGTTTTTCGTTACCATTAAAATAATAGGGACTTGCATAAATAATTTCTACATTAGGAACATTGAGTGATTTTTCACCATCCCATGTGGGCATACCCATAATAGTAGTTTTGTAAGCCGGGTTGTTGTTGAGCATTTTTATAATGGAGTAGCCAAAGCTTTCTTTTAAGCTGCCGCACAACAAAATGTTTTGTTTGGTTGAATCTAGGTAAGGAGCAAGGTCAGCAAAAGCGATACTGTCCTGTTCGTCAATATTTACAAAGGATTGCGTTGTTTTGTTATTGCCGCCTTGAATAATGTTTTGAATATAGTCTTCGGTGGTTCCTTTTTTCTTGATGTAGAGAATGGTGTTTTTTGAAAAGTTTGTTTGTATATAGTTGTAAATAGCCTCACACTGTGTTTTAAGTGTTGGGTTTAAAATCGTAAAAAATGGATTATTGGTAACACCAGCATCATTTGGGAAAATAGCTGATATCATTGGTGTTTGTTGCGTTAGTGCAAAATCGGCAAGTAATTTTGTGTCTGTTTTATTTGTAATGGCACTAATAATTAATGCAGGTTTTTGTAAACTTGAATCAGTGAGCAGGGTAGTTAGCGGATTGTTTTTTTGTTTGGCATCAACGATTCGAACATCAAGTGCCGAATTTATTTTTTTTATCGAGTCTAGGGCCATTATTACGCCATTGTAGAAATCAAGCGCTGGTAGCATGGTTTTAGGTAAATTTTTATTGCCTAAAATATACTCGCTGCCATTAAATGCAGCATCAATTTCTAACGGTAGAAATAATACAATTTTTTTTCGTTCTTGTATATCGGTAATGCTTTGTGCATAGTTGTTGTAAGCGCAACTAAGCAATAAAATAAATAGTACGATAACTTTTTGTATGCGGTTCATTGTAAATTCTTTTATTCCCACTCAATGGTTGCAGGAGGCTTGCTGCTAATATCATATACCACCCTGTTAATGCCTCTTACCTGATTGATAATTTCATTGGATACATATGCTAAAAATGAATACGGCAAATGTGCCCAATCGGCAGTCATTCCATCCACAGAGGTTACAGCTCTTAAAGCAACTGTAAACTCGTACGTTCTTTCGTCGCCCATAACGCCTACACTTTTTACAGGAAGTAAAATAGTACCAGCCTGCCAAACCTCTGTATATAAATTGTGTGATTTCAATGCATTCATATAAATGGCATCAGCAGCTTGAAGCAATGCAACTTTTTCGGCATTCACTTCACCTAAAATTCTGATGGCTAAGCCTGGTCCAGGAAAAGGATGTCTGTTAATCATGCCTGAAGGAATGCCTAATTCTAGACCTACTTTACGCACTTCGTCTTTAAATAAATAGCGGAGTGGTTCTACTAAAGTTAAATGCATGGTGTCTGGGAGCCCACCTACGTTATGGTGTGATTTAATGGTTTGCGAAGGTCCGTGAACGCTAACGCTTTCAATAACATCTGGATAGATGGTACCCTGTCCTAAAAAACTTACGTCTTTAACTTTGGCTGCTTCTTCTTGGAAAACATCAATAAATAATTTGCCAATTACTTTTCTTTTGGCTTCAGGATCTGTTTGATCTTGTAAGCCAGCGTAAAATCTATCTTTCGCATCGATGCCCGTTACATTAAGGCCAAGCTCTTTGTACATGTCTAATACTTGTTCAAATTCACCTTGGCGAAGCACCCCATTATCTACAAAAATGCCGTGTAGTCTCGTGCCAATGGCTTTGCTGATAAGTGTGGCAGCAACAGTACTATCTACGCCACCACTAAGCGCCATAATTACTTGTCGGTCCCCAATTTGCTCTTTTAATTTAGCAACTGTTTCTGTTACAAATGAAGCAGGGGTCCAGTTTTGGCTGCATCCGCAGGTGTTAACTAAAAAGTTTTTTATAATTAATTTCCCCTGCGTTGAGTGGTAAACTTCTGGATGAAATTGTAATCCAAATAATGGATGTGTATCTGTGGTTGTTTTTTTGAATGCTGCAATAGGAATACTTTCTGTAGTTGCAGTGATTTGAAATCCTTCTGGAAGTGCCACAATAGAATCGGAGTGGCTCATCCATACTTGTGATCCATGATCAACGCCAGCAAGTAAAGTATCTTGTTCTTGTATTTGTAAATGCGCGCGGCCGTATTCTCTTTTATTTGATTTATTGACAGTGCCACCAAATGTTTTCGCTGTTAATTGTGCGCCATAGCAAACACCGAGTACCGGAACTTTTTGAATAAAGCTTGCGATGTCTACAACAGGAGCGTTTTCTTCGTTAACACTAAATGGCGAACCACTTAATATGATTCCCTTTAATCCGGGTTCAAATGTAAATGACTTATGAAAGGGAATGATTTCGCAATACACATTGGCCTCTCTAACTGCTCTAGCAATTAACTGGGTATACTGGCTACCAAAATCTAGGATAAGGATTTTTTCTGTCATAGCAGCGAAGTTAATTGAAATTGGGAGCACAAAAAAACCAACCCGCAGGGTTGGTTTTAATAATATCTATCAAAGTTGATAAGTATCTATCTTGCAGTTTAACTTATGCAGCAACAACAGCCTTTTTGGCTAATTTGCTCTTTAAGTTAGCAGCTTTGTTTTTGTGGATAATACCACGCTTAGCAAGTTTATCAATCATCGAAATGACGTTTGGTAATCCTTCTGTGTAAGCTTTGGTATCTGAGCCAGCTTTAAGTTCACGAACAGCGTTACGGGTAGTTTTACCATAGTAACGATTACGCTCGCGACGCTTAGCCGCTTGTCTCATATCTTTTTTAGTAGCTGAATGGTTTGCCATGTTCTAATTATTTTTCAGGAC
>CANEWV010000016.1 GCA_947442905.1 Chitinophagaceae bacterium
AATTTTAATATTGAAACTAATTTTGATACGAGCAACACGTTAATTATTAGACCTAATATTAGTTTTCAAAATACACATTCAGAAACTTTTCAAACCACAAGTTCTACGCGTGGTAAACTTACAAACCTTAACAGCTCACGCGTAAATTCTGTAAGAGATAATGAAGGTATCAATGGAAGTTTAGAAGCAACGTTTAGACACCGTTTTGCAAAACGCGGACGTACCTATTCTATTGGCTTAAACAGCAGTTACAATACCAACGACGGGTCAGGAAGCAACTGGTCGCAAAATCAGTTTAATTTACCATCACGTAACTACACCGATACACTGGATCAAATTTATACGACTAACCGTGATGGCAAAAACAATAGTGCTACTTTATCATACACCGAGCCGATTGGGAAAAATAAACAACTAGAATTTAACTATAACATTTCTAGTAATGTTAATAATTCTGGAAGAGCAACAAATGGCTATAATAAAGTAACGGACAACTATGATATTGCTGTTCCTAATTTGAGCAATATTTTTGAAAATACTTTTAATGCCAATAGATTTACTTTAAACTACCGAGTTCAAGAAGCTAAATATAATTTTAGTATCGGATCTGGACTTCAGGTTGGTGATCTTGTAAGTAAAAACATTAGTACCAATGTTAACTTAAAGCAACACTTTGTAAACTTATTTCCATCTGCTAATTTTAGATACGATTTTACAAAGGCAAAAAACATGCGATTCTTTTACAATGGACGTACGTCACAGCCTAGTGCAGATCAGTTGCAGCCTGTAATTGACAACAGCAATCCATTACTTATCAGAACTGGTAATCCCAATCTAAAGCAACAGTTTTCACACTCATTTAGATTGATGTTTAACTCGTTTGACATGTTTAGTCAAAAAATTATTTTTGCTACCCTTAGTGGTAGTTTTATTGAAAACGACATACAAAATTCAACAACCATTTCTGGCGGCGGCGTGCAAACCATTAAGCCAGTTAACTTAAGTGGAACCTATAATGTAAATGGATTTTTCAATTATGGTTTCCCTATTAAAAAGCCAAAAAGTAATTTAAACTTAATGGCCAATGTTTCACGCAGTCAAACACAAACACTGGTAAATAGCATTAGCAACTTTACGCGCAACACCAATTTAGGCGGAACAGTTTCATGGACGACCAATATTAAAGAAGGGTTTGACATGAATTTCTCTTCAAACTCTAATTTGACAATGGCTAGATATACATTACAGCCTCAACAAAATGGAGACTTCTTTAGTCAAACCGTTTCTACCGAAGCAACTATTTATTCAAAGAGTGGTTGGGTATTATCTACTGACTTTGATTACATTTACAATGCTGGTAGAAGTGAAGGATTTAATACAAGTATTCCACTTTGGAATGCGAGCTTATCTAAGCAAATGCTAAAAAACAAAGCTGGAGAATTAAAGTTTTATGTGTTTGACTTATTAAATCAGAATATCAGTATTTCTAGAAATGTAACAAGCAACTATATTCAAGATTTACAAACCCGTGTTTTAAAGCGTTACTTCATGATTAGCTTTACGTATAATTTACGCAAGTTTGGAGCCGCACAAGGGCCTCAAAATCCAATGATGAAAATGATGCAAATGCCAGGAGCCGAACGTCAAATGAATAATATGATGCGCACCTACAGAGGTGGGGGCATGTAAAATAATCCCTATAATTTCTAAAAAGGCTACTTCTAAACCGGGTAGCCTTTTTTAATGCTTACAACTGTTAGTAAAACTGATGTTTTTTGTGGGAAACACCTTATTTTACTGCAAACTAACCTATTTTTACACCTTCAAAAGTATACAATACACCTTGGTAAAAATTGCAATTCAATATAGAAACACGGTATGCCTCTCAACATCAAATTGTTTGGGTCCTACTACTGTGGCTAGGCTTGTGGTCCGATCGCGACGTGGATGCTGATAGGACGAGCAACTGGCACTTGCCCCTATCAGTGAAAAAATCCCCAGTTTAATTTTTCATTTTCTTTTTCTACAACTTTAATTGAAGGCGTTGGAACAAAAAATAATTGTTCGCGTAGCTAATGCTAGCGACGTTACATATGCTCAAACCATTACAGACGAAATGGAATCTTCTGCAAAAGCCAGGGGTACTGGTATTGCCAAAAGAACACCAGAATACGTTGCAAAAAAAATGGAAGAGGGCAAGGCAGTTATTGCTATCGAACAAGATGGTACATGGGTAGGATTTTGTTATATCGAAGTGTGGGGTCATGAAACATTTGTGGCTAATAGTGGACTCATTGTAGCACCTGCGCACAGAAAAAGTGGCGTTGCTAAATTAATTAAACAAACCATTTTTCAATTATCGAGGGAGCGTTATCCAACAGCCAAAATATTTGGATTGACAACAGGGCTTGCAGTGATGAAAATCAATAGTGACCTGGGTTACGAGCCTGTTACCTATAGTGAATTAACGGACGACGAAGAGTTTTGGGCAGGCTGTAAAAGCTGCGTGAACTATGAAATTTTACAAAGTAAAGATCGTAAAAACTGCATGTGTACGGCTATGTTGTATGACCCTGCAGATCATTACACCACGCAAGAAACATCCGCTGAATTCAAAAGCAACTCTAAACTCTATGAGCGCTTTATGAAATTCAAACATAATCATTTGTTGCAGTGGTTTAGAAAAAAAGAAAAGAAAACGAGCAAGCATTCATCCATCGAAAAAAAATAATAAAATGGCAAGCGAATTACATCAAGTAAAGGCAGGTGATAAAGTGGTACTCGGATTTAGCGGCGGTTTAGATACTTCTTATTGCGTTAAATATTTAACAGACGAAAAAGGCTATGAAGTACATAGTGTAATTGTAAACACAGGTGGTTTTTCGGAAGAGGAATTAAAAAATGTTGAAGCCCACGCTTATAATTTAGGCGTAAAAACACATACAACTATAGATGCTGTAACATCCTACTACGATAGCATTATCAAGTATTTGATATTTGGCAATGTGCTTAAAAACAACACCTACCCACTCAGTGTAAGTGCAGAGCGCCTCAGTCAAGCACTTCATATTGCGGAGCATGCTAAAAAGATGAATGCTACTGCCGTAGTGCATGGTAGCACAGGCGCTGGCAACGATCAGGTTCGTTTTGATATGGTTTTTCATATCATGATTCCTGGCGTTACCATTATTACCCCCATTAGAGATATGCAACTAAGCAGAGAAGATGAAATTGCGTATTTAAAATCTAAGGGCGTTAACATGAACTTTGAAAAAGCTGCTTATTCGATTAATAAAGGGCTTTGGGGAACCAGTGTTGGTGGTAAAGAAACTTTAACGTCTAAGGGCATGTTGCCTGAATCTGCATGGCCTACACAAGTAACTGCATCTGGTACCGAAGAAGTGAGTTTGCATTTTGAACAAGGGGCGTTAACCATGATTAACGACAAACGTTTTGATCATCCAACAAAAGCCATTCAATATTTACAAACCATTGCAGGTGCATATGGCATAGGTAGAGACATACATGTTGGGGATACCATTATAGGTATCAAAGGACGTGTTGGCTTTGAAGCAGCAGCACCCATGGTTATTTTAAAGGCGCACCATGCGCTAGAAAAACATGTATTAACCAAGTGGCAGTTAAATTGGAAAGATCAATTGGCGCAGTTTTATGGCAACTGGTTACATGAAGGTCAAATCATGGATCCTGTCATGCGCGATATAGAAGCATTTTTAGAAAATGCACAAGAAAATGTAACAGGCACTGTATTTGTACAACTCCATCCTTACCGTTTTACAGTTATAGGTATTGAATCTGCATTTGATTTAATGAGCAGCAAGTTTGGTAAATATGGAGAAATGAATAGTGGCTGGTCTGGTGAAGACGTTCGTGGATTCTCTAAAATATTTGGAAATCAAACATCTATTTACCACAGCATCAAAAATAGCCAATCATGAAAAAAATAAATGTTGGTATAGCTGGTGGTGCTGGTTACACGGGTGGCGAACTTATCAGAATATTAATTCATCACCAATCGGTAAACATCGCATTTATTCATAGCAGTAGTAATGCGGGCAAACCCGTATCTGCTGTCCATACAGATTTAGTAGGCGATACAGATTTAGTATTTACAAGTTCTTTTTCTGATGCTATCGATGTGTTGTTTTTGTGTGTGGGTCATGGCGAAGCAAAAAAATTATTAGCAGAACAAAAGATAAGCACTTCAGTTTCCATCATTGATTTGTCACAAGATTTTAGACTTGCACCAAATGCAACTATTGGAGATAGAACTTTTGTATACGGTTTACCAGAACTCAATCGTGAAAAAATAACCACTGCAAAAAATATTGCCAATCCAGGCTGTTTTGCAACGGCTATTCAATTAGCATTATTGCCACTTGCAAAAGCAGGCCTCTTGCAAGATATTTATACGACAGGTATTACAGGCTCTACGGGTGCTGGACAGTCATTAAGTGCTACTTCTCATTTTAGTTGGCGCGCTAATAATATTCAGTCTTATAAAACACTGGATCACCAGCACGTTTTTGAAATTATACAATCCATCAATCACTTGCAATCAGACGCGCCACTTAGTGCAAGCGGCGAAGGATCTGGCCTGCATTTTGTACCATGGAGAGGTGATTTCACAAGAGGTATTTATACCAGTTCTGTAATGGATTGTAGTTTACCGCTAGAAGCCGTTCAGGAAATGTATGCGGGTTATTATGCGGCGCATCCATTTGTGGTGGTATCAGATGCTCCTATTCATTTAAAGCAGGTGGTAAATACCAACAAATGCGTATTGCAAATTGAAAAGAAGGGAAATAAACTCGTGGTGCACAGTGCTATTGATAATTTAATAAAAGGAGCTAGTGGACAGGCAGTTCAAAATATGAATTTGCTTTTTGGACTTGATGAAACAACGGGTCTTTTATTTAAAGCAAACTTTTTTTAGACATGAAACTATTTGACGTATATCCACTTAATAATATCATCATAACAAAAGCGGCGGGTTCGTATGTGTGGGACGAAAAGGGAACGGAGTACCTAGATATGTATGGTGGGCATGCTGTTATAAGTATTGGCCACACGCATCCATACTGGGTATCAGCGATTGAAACGCAACTGCATCAAATTGCTTTTTATTCTAACTCTGTTATCATTCCTATTCAATCTAGGCTAGCAGAAAAAATAGGAACGGTAAGTGGTAAACAAGACTTTCAACTTTTTTTATGCAATAGCGGTGCAGAAGCCAACGAAAACGCTTTAAAGCTTGCGTCTTTTGTTACTGGCCGTAAAAAAATTATTGCATTTACAAAATCTTTCCACGGAAGAACTTCACTTGCCGTTGCAGCAACAGATAACCCGTCCATTATTGCACCTGTAAATGAAACAGATAATATTATTTTCTTGCCTTTTAATGATGAGCAGGCGTTAAAAGCATGCTTTGAAAAAGAGGGTGATACAATTGCAGCTGTAATTATAGAAGGCATACAAGGTGTTGGCGGTATAAGGGTTGCATCAAATTCTTTTTTACAAAGCATCAGGTCTTTATGTGACAAGCATGGCGCTTTATATATTGCGGATAGTGTGCAGTGTGGTTATGGCAGAACAGGACAGTTTTTTGCGCATGATGCTGCAGGCGTAGACGCCGATATTTATTCGATGGCAAAAGGAATGGGCAATGGATTTCCCATTGGCGGTATTTTAATTGCACCCCATATTGCACCAAAATACGGTATGTTAGGCACCACGTTTGGTGGTAATCATTTGGCATGCGCTGCTGCACTAGCAGTAGTAGAAGTAATGGATAATGAAAATTTATTAGCGAGTGCTGCTAGTCATGGCGCTTACTTAATGGATGCGCTTTCAAAAATTCCACAATTACAAAATGTAAGAGGCAGGGGCCTCATGATTGGTTTTGATGTGGCGGATGAAATCAAAGATTTGAAAAAAGTATTACTCCAGGAGTTTAAAGTATTTACTGGCGAAGCAAAACCAAACGTAATCAGACTACTTCCTTCATTGGCTATTACAAAAGAGGAAATTGATATATTCTTAGATAGACTTCAAAAAGCCATTCAATCTTTGTTATGAAAAAATTTATCGAAGTAAGTGACGTTACAGACATACAAGCACTCATCAATAAAGGGTTGGCATACAAACAGCATCCATTCATGGATAAAGCCCTTGGCGCTAATAAGCGCGTAGGTTTACTTTTTTTAAACCCTAGTTTGCGCACAAGACTTAGTACACAAGTAGCTGCGCAAAATTTAGGTATGGATGCCATTGTTTTTAATGTAGACAAAGAAGGTTGGGCTTTAGAATTTGCAGAAGGCGCTATCATGAATGGGACTACTGTCGAGCACGTAAAAGATGCAGCGCCTATTTTAGGACAGTACTTTGACATTTTATGTATCCGTACTTTTCCAGGCTTACAAAACAGAGACGAAGATTACTCCGAAAAAATTATCAATCAGTTTATTAAATACGCGGGTGTGCCTGTTGTAAGCCTCGAAAGCGCGACACTACATCCACTTCAATCTTTAACGGATTTAATTACCATACAGGAATCTATTGCAGCAACTGGGCTTGTTAAAAAACCAAAAGTTGTATTAACCTGGGCGCCGCATGTAAAAGCATTACCACAATGTGTGGCCAATAGCTTTGCACAGTGGGCAACGGCTGCCAACTTTGCGGATGTTGTTGTTACGCATCCAGCGGGTTATGAACTTTCTGAAAAATATACCAAAGGTGCAACTATCACACATGATCAAGCTGCTGCTTTAGAAGGTGCCGATTTTGTGTATGTAAAAAACTGGAGCGCTTACGAAGATTATGGTAAAGTTTTTTGCACCGACCCTGCCTGGATGTTAACGGAAAATTCACTCAAGCATTCTAATAATGCAAAAGTGATGCACTGTTTACCCGTAAGAAGAAATGTAGAACTCTCTGATGAAATATTAGATAGCGCAAGCAGCCTTGTTACCAAACAAGCAGGTAACAGGGTTTGGGCTGCACAAGCCGTATTGTCCACCTTATTAAATTCAAACAAGTAAGCGTGGAAAAAATATCCATTATAAAAATTGGTGGTAATATCATTGACAATGAAGTAAATCTTGCTTCCTTTTTAAACGCCTATGCGGCAGTAGAAGGAAAGAAAATTTTAATTCATGGCGGTGGCAAATTGGCCACTAAAATGGCCGCCGATTTAAATATACCACAGCAATTGGTAGATGGCAGAAGAATCACTGATGCTGCTACGCTTAAAATTGTAACGATGGTATACGCTGGATACATCAATAAAAATATTGTAGCAGCGCTTCAATCAAAAAATATACAGGCACTTGGTATTTGTGGTGCAGATGCAAATATCATAAGAGCACATAAAAGAATAAACGCCAGTACCGATTATGGTTTTGTGGGTGACATTGACGTGGTAGACTCGGAAAAAATTATTCAGTTATTAGAAGCAGGCTTATCGCTTGTAGTGGCACCTATTACACACGATGGTGCAGGACAGCTATTAAACACCAATGCCGATACGATGGCGCAGGCCATTGCTACTGCAATTAGCAGCATATACGAAGTGTCTTTGGTATACTCTTTTGAAAAAAAAGGCGTGCTTTCTGATATCCATAATAACGATAGCGTTATTCCGGTAATTAATCCTGAAAATTACGCCAGTTTAAAAGCGGGTGGTCAGGTAAATGAAGGGATGATTCCAAAACTAGATAATGCTTTTGAAGCTTTGCAAAAAGGCGTAAATAGGGTTATCATTGGAGACGCTTTAGATATTGAAAAATTAATTGCTGGAAAAGCTGGCACAACCATTCAAGAAAATTAAAGTAAGGTGGAAGCAAATAAACATAATTACGCAGCTGCTGCAATCGCTTTACTTCAAAAGCTGATTGCAACGCCTTCCTTTAGTAAAGAGGAGGACACTACTGCGTCAATTTTATTTGATTACTTAGGGCAAAATGGTGTAACGCCTAATAGACATCTCAACAATGTTTGGGCGGCTAATAAAAACTTTGATCCTTCAAAGCCAACGATACTTTTAAACTCTCATCATGATACGGTAAAGCCTAATGCAGGTTATACGCTTGATCCTTACAATCCCATAATTAAAGATGGTAAATTGTTTGGGCTAGGAAGTAATGATGCGGGTGCTTCACTTGTTTCATTACTGCATGTTTTTTTACATTATTACAACGCGTCTAATCTTACATACAACATCATTTATGCTGGGACTGCCGAAGAAGAAATTTCTGGGAAAAATGGTATCGAAAGTTTGGTGCCGCATTTACCAGTAATTGATTGTGCCATTATTGGTGAACCTACACGTATGCAATTAGCAGTAGCAGAGCGCGGATTAATGGTGTTAGATGTAGTGGTACCAGGTGTTGCAGGACATGCAGCTAGAGGCGAAGGTATCAATGCAATTTATCAAGCACTACCTGTCATTGATGTATTTAAAAATTATGTTTTTCCAAAATCCTCTGAATTGTTAGGTCCGGTACAGCAAACCGTCACTGTTATAGAAACCACCAACAAGGCGCATAATATTGTACCACCTGATTGTACATTGGTGGTGGACGTTCGGGTAAATGAGTGTTATACGTTTGCTCAAATTGTAGAAGAACTTAATGCTCAAATCAATAATCCAGCAGTAACAATTACTCCAAGAAGCACGCGTCTTAAATCTTCGGCGATTGCATTAGATCACCCACTGGTTAAAGCGGGCATGGCTATTGGCAGTGAGCCTTACGGGTCACCAACAACATCCGATAAAGCACTTGTTTCATTTCCTGCTTTAAAAATGGGTCCTGGTGAATCTGCTAGAAGTCATAGCGCAGATGAATTTGTTTATGTTGAAGAAATAGAAACGGGCATAGAAAAATATATTGAACTGTTAGATCAGGTGTTACTACAAAAGTAACAGCTGAATAAAAAATAGAAACGATGAAACTTTGGCAAAAAAATACAAACGTAGCAGCAGCGGTAGAAAATTTTACCGTTGGAAACGATCCAGCATTTGATGCGATGCTCGCGCCTTTTGATGTGCTTGGCTCACTTGCACATGTGCGTATGCTTGCTCAGGTTGGTTTATTAGAATCTTCAGAAGCCCAGTTAATTGACGCCGCATTAAAAAACATTTACAAGCAGGTAATAGCGCCAGGCTTTGTATTACCAGCGGGTGTAGAAGATATTCATTCTTATGTAGAACTCTTATTAACAGAGCAGCTTGGAGATGCAGGTAAAAAAATTCATAGCGCTAGAAGTAGAAATGATCAAGTACTCGTGGATTTAAAATTATACCTGCGTCATGAAATCATGGAGCTTGTGGGAAGTGTGCAATCATTATTTACATTACTGCAAGCACAAAGTGAAAAATATAAAAACCATTTATTACCTGGCTATACGCATTTGCAACTTGCTATGCCATCTTCATTTGGACTCTGGTTTGGCGCTTATGCCGAAAGTTTGGTAGACGATTTAATTACTTTACAAAGTGCATATAAAGTAGTCAATAAAAATCCACTTGGTTCAGCTGCTGGTTATGGATCTTCTTTTCCTATCAGCAGAAGTGTAACCACTGTTTTACTTGGCTTTGAAAATTTAAATTACAATGTGGTATATGCGCAAATGGGAAGAGGTAAAGCAGAGCGCATTACTGCGATGGCACTTGCAAATATTGCAGATACACTAGCAAAAATGAGCATGGATGCCTGTCTCTATTTAAATCAAAACTTTGATTTTATAGCGTTCCCTGCAGAGCTTACTACCGGGTCAAGTATCATGCCGCATAAAAAAAATCCGGATGTTTTTGAACTGATCCGTTCACATTGCAACCGTATAAAAGCATTGCCTAACGAAGTAATGCTTATGACAACCAATTTACCTTCTGGTTACCACCGCGATTTACAATTACTCAAAGAGCATTTGTTTCCTGCTTTTAAAACCTTGCATGACTGCCTCGCAATGGCGCAATTGATGTTTGAATCCATTCAGGTAAAAGAAACCATCCTTCTTGACGAAAAGTATAAATATGCGTTTAGTGTAGAAGAGGTAAACAAGCTGGTATTACAAGGCGTGCCATTTAGAGATGCCTATAAACAAGTGGGTATGGCCATCGAAAATGGTAATTTTAGTTATAGCACCAACCTAAACCATACCCACGAGGGTAGTATGGGTAATTTGTGTAATGATAAAATTGAAAAAATGATGCAAGAAGTGCTTGCTGGCTTTAATTTTGCTATTGCTAGTAATGCAGTAGCTGCTTTACTAAACGACTAATAATTTATTTACATTTGATACTTAAACAACAATACATGAAACGTCTTTTTATTTGTTTATTACTTGCTTCTTTTGGTGCTAATGCACAGGTTAAAAAAGCGGCAACTGCTCCAAAAGTTGCTACAAAAACAGTAGCAAAGCCAACAATTGCGGTTAAGCCAATGGGGGTTTTTAAAAATAGTGCCGATAGTGCTGGTTATGCGCTTGGTGTTCGTATTGGTCAGAATTTAAAGGCACAAGGTTTTGATGCTATCAACCTTCCTAATTTATACCGTGCTATTGGTGATGTGTTTAGTGGTAAGGCATCTGCACTTCCAGAAGCTGTGTTGGATAAATGTATTGGTGAATTTGTACAAAAAGCAAACGAACAAAAATCGGCGGGTGCTAAAAAAGCGGGCATCGAATTTTTAGCCGCCAATGCAAAAAAACCGGGCGTTGTAACCCTTGCTTCAGGACTACAATATGTAGTGGTTAAAGCTGGGACAGATACAACCAAACCTAAATTAACAGATAAAGTAAAATGTCATTACCATGGCACATTATTAGATGGTAGTATTTTTGATAGTTCTATGGATCGTGGTGAACCAGTTGTGTTCCCTGTAAATGGCGTTATTAAAGGCTGGCAAGAAGCTTTACAGTTAATGACTGTAGGCAGCAAATGGAAATTATATGTGCCTTCTGATTTAGCATATGGTGATAGTTCTCCAAGTCCGTCTATTGGTCCTGGCGCGCTACTTGTATTTGATGTAGAATTAATTAGTATCGAAAAAGAATAGTTTTCTTTAATAAAATAGTTGCATGAATTTTTATAAGAATAGTGTTAGTGCTGGCTCCGTTTTTTTGGTTGCAATTTTGTTAACCTTACAAGCCTGCTCTCCCAATAATGTCACCATTCAAAATGATTATAAAAAATATTTTGATGAGACTCAAACAACAGGTTCTTTTGGACTTTTTGATAATGGGTCTGGCGAGTTTTATATTTATAATCTAGCGCAGTTTAAAGATTCTAGCTATGCGCCTGCTTCTACATTTGAAATTGTGAATGCCTTAGTAGGTATCGAAACCGGCAGAATCGTAGATGAAAAAATGATGCTTTCTGTAGACAGTGCAGGTCCCATTCGAATGGATAGTGCCTTTAAACAAACTTCAACGCCTTACTTTATGGAAGTGGCTAGAACAATTGGAAAAGACACCATGCAACACTGGTTAGATAGCTTGCAATATGGAACAAAAAATATGGGCTCCGCTGTAGATTCTTTTTGGTATAACAATAAGTTGGTGATTACCCCAGACGAGCAGATGGGTCTTGTAAAAAAATTATATTTTGGTCAATTGCCTTTTCAAAAGCGAAGCCAAGAAATGGTTAAAATGTTAATGCTTCAAACAGCTAACGCCAATTATAAATTAAGTTACAAGCAAGGCTTTAGTTATAAGCAAAATGGTAAAGCAGTGGCATGGATTGTTGGATGGATTGAAGAAAATAAACACCCTTACTTTTTTGTTTTGCAAACAGAAGGCGCCGCAAGTACTGATATAAAAACTGTGAGCATGACGGTACTTAATAAAATATTAAAATCGCAAGGCTTTTTTGAAGGCAAAAGATAACCCTATTACAACACGTTTTATGATGCAATATTACTGTCCATCTTTAACACAAACAAGACGTCTTAAAACTAGAGAAGTGACCATTGGTCAACTCAAAATTGGTAATGGTCATCCGATACGTGTTCAAACCATGACCACCACCGATACGCTTGACACAGCCGCAACTGTGGAGCAAACCATCAGGTGTATTGAAGCAGGTGCAGAGCTTGTTAGAATTACAGCACCTAGCAAAAAAGAAGCAGAAAATTTACTCAATATAAAAAATGAATTACGTGCAAGAGGGTATGATACACCTATTGTTGCTGATATTCATTTTACACCCAATGCCGCAGAAATTGCTGCGCGTATTGTTGAAAAAGTTCGCATCAATCCAGGCAATTATGTAGATAAGAAAAAGTTTGAGCTTATCGAATATTCTGATCAGGATTACGCCGAAGAAATTGAAAGAATTACAGAAAGATTTACACCACTCGTACTTATTTGTAAGGAACATGGAACGGCTATGCGCATTGGCACCAACCATGGTTCACTAAGTGATCGTATCATGAGTAGATATGGCGATACACCCATGGGTATGGTGGAAAGTGCCATGGAATTTTTACGTGTTGCAAGGGCCAATGATTACCACAACATTGTACTTAGCATGAAAGCCAGCAATCCACAAGTAATGGTGCAGGCATACCGTTTGCTGATTCAGCAAATGCAA
>CANEWV010000017.1 GCA_947442905.1 Chitinophagaceae bacterium
TATTGACCTCAATAAAACAGTAGATCACTTACAAGAAGCTGCTGCCGCTGTTAAGCAAATTGCAAAGAGTGGTAAGAAGATCATGTTTGTTGCTACTAAAAAGCAGGCAAAAGAAATCGTGAGCGAATGTGCGAAGCGTGTAAACATGCCTTATGCAACTGAGCGTTGGTTAGGTGGTATGCTTACCAACTTTAACACAGTTCGTAAGAGCGTTAAAAAGATGCAAAGCATTGAAAAAATGTTAGCTGACGGAAGCGCAGAAAGCTTAACAAAAAAAGAGCGTCTTACTTTAAGTCGTGATAAAGAAAAAATGGAAAAAATATTAGGTGGTATCGCGCAATTAGGCCGTTTACCAGCTGCACTTTTCTTAGTAGATATTGGTGTAGAACATATTGCACTTGCAGAAGCAAAACGTTTAGGCATTACAACTTTTGGTATGGTTGATACCAACTGTGATCCTAACAAAGTTGACTTTGCAGTACCTGCAAACGATGATGCAACAAAATCTATTGCAATCATTACCAACTACATCGTTGCTGCTATTGCAGAAGGTTTAGCAGAGCGTCAAGCATCTAAAGATGATGACGAGTCTGATGACTCAAACAACGAAAACGAAGCAAAAGCTCGTAGACTAGAAGCAGAAGCGCAAGCTGAAGCTGGTCGCGGCGGTCGCAGAGCACCTGCTAGCGCAGATGGTGCTGCTCCTAAGCGTCGTACCACAACAGGAACACGTCGTCCTGCTGGAAAATAAATTACAACTCAATTGGGCCATCACTTCAATACCTTTTGGTAATGACTTATGGCCCAATTTTTATAAAGCCTAAAAATTAATTATTATGAGTACTGTAAACATTACAGCCCAAGATATTAACAAGCTCCGTCAGGCAACTGGTGCGGGTATGATGGATTGCCGTAAAGCATTAACAGAATCTGCTGGTGATTTTGAAGCGGCTATTGATTGGTTAAGAAAGCAAGGTCAAAAAGTTGCTGCAAAACGTAGCGACCGTGAAGCAAAAGAAGGTGTGATTATTGCACAAACTTCTGCTGACAATAAAACTGGTTTTGTAGTTTGTATTTCTTGTGAAACGGATTTCGTTTCTAAAAATGCAGAGTTCGTTGCATTTGCACAAAGCATTGCTGATGCTGCTGTTGCAAACGATGTAAAATCTGCTGAAGAATTAAATGAAGTATTGATAGGCGGTGCTAAAGTGTCTGATATGATCAACGATAAATTAGCTTCTATTGGTGAAAAAATTGGTGTTGCTAAATTCGAAAGAGTAGAAGCTGCTTATGTAGCATCTTATATCCATGGTGCAAACCGCATGGGTGTATTAGTAGGATTAAATAAAGTAGCAGCAGAAGCTGGTAGAGACGTAGCAATGCAAATTGCAGCGATGAACCCACTTGCTGTTGATGCAAATTCTATTCCTGCTGATGTTATCGAAAGAGAGCGTGCAATCATCATCGATACCATGAAGGAAGATCCTAAAATGGCTGGCAAACCAGATGAAATGGTTGCTAAAATTGCTGAAGGTAAGATCAATGCTTTTTTCAAAGAAAATACCCTTTTAGCACAAGCTTTTGTGAAAGATGGTGGTATCAGCGTTGAGGCTTACTTAAAATCTGCTGGCGACGTTGTTGTTACAGAGTTTAAGCGTGTAGCTTTAGGTTAAATTGTAGTTTCAAACTGCTTATATAAAGAGGCCCTTACGGGCCTCTTTTTTTTTGGCTCGGTTTTCTTTGGCACTTGGCTAAAAATTGAGGTTATTTGCATATATAAATGACCCATTATGCTGCCTAAATACAAAAGAATTCTTCTCAAACTATCTGGTGAGGCCTTATTAGGTGAACAAAGAAATGGCGATCCGTTCAATCCAAAAATTATTGAACAGTATGCGCAGGATATTAAAAAAGTAGTAGACCTAGGGGTACAAGTTGCCATTGTTATTGGCGGTGGTAATATTTACAGAGGCATGAATGAAGCCGATAGCGGTATTGAACGCGCACATGGTGATTATATGGGCATGCTCGCAACGGTTATTAATGCCATGGCGATGCAAGCGATGCTAGAAAAAATTGGTGTGTACACCCGCTTACAAAGTGCGATTAACATGGAGCAGGTAGCAGAACCGTATATCCGCCGCAAAGCATTAAGACATTTAGAAAAAGGTCGCGTTGTAATATTTGGTGCAGGTACGGGTAATCCTTATTTCACTACCGATACCGCAGGTTCTTTACGTGCGATTGAAATGAAGGCCGATGTGATTTTAAAAGGTACACGCGTAGATGGTGTGTACAGTGCCGATCCTGAAAAAGATCCTACGGCTACTAAATTTGAAACCATTGGTTTCCAGGAATGCATTTCTAAAAATTTAAAAGTTATGGACATGACAGCATTTACGCTGTGCATGGAAAATAAATTACCCATCATTGTGTTTGATATGAACAAGCCTGGCAACTTATTAAAAGTAGTTGAAGGTATGCAAGTTGGAACACTGGTTGGTTAATCAAATAAAAACTGGACACATGAAAAAATGGCTCCTTATAATATTTATTGTTGTTGCTTCACAAGTAAATGCGCAACAAAAATTAAGTTTATCTGATGCCATTGCTATTTCATTAAAAAATAGTTACGATATTGAACTGGTTAGAAACCAACTAGCCATTAGTAATATCAACAACAACTCGGGTGTTGCAGGAGCCTTGCCAACAGTGAATCTTACGGCTTCTGATAACGAACAAATTATTTCAATCAATCAAAAATTTCCGGACGCTAACCGTAACACACAGCGTAATAATGTTGGATCTAACATTTTACAAATGGGTGTTACTGGAAGTATGTTACTTTATAATGGCAACCGTGTTGTGACCACACAAAAAAGATTGGCGCAATTAGAGTTACTCAATAAAAACGTACTCAATGCGCAACTTCAAAATACAATGGCACTTGTTAGTGTACGTTATTACGAAATTGTCCGTCAACAAGAGCTGCTAAAAACTATTCAAAAATCAATCGACGTTTTTCAAAAAAGATTGGATTTGTTAGAAGCGCGCAAAGAAGCAGGCCTTGCAAACAACGCCGATATTTATCAAGCCAAGCTGGATTTAAATCAACAAAAACAAGCGCTCCAAACACAGCATTTAATTATCAAGCAAAGTAAAGCAGACTTGTTACAGTCCATGATTCAGGCACCGGATTCTGTTATTGTGATTGATGATAAAATTGCGATTGATAAAAATTTGTCTTTAGAAAATATCAAAGGTGCCCTGCCTTCTAATCCAGATTATTTAGCAGCAGCTACTCAAATCACCATCAATCAACTCATCGAAAAAGAAACGGCAGCGCTTCGTATGCCATCTTTAAGAGCAACCACTGGTTTTAATTTGAATAGCAATAAAAGTGCAGCAGGATTTATCTTGCTCAACCAAAGCTATGGTCCATTTTTTGGTGTCAACCTTAGTGTGCCGCTTTATAATGGTTCAGTATTTAAGCGTCAGGGTCAAGTTGCCGCAATCAATACAAGAAGTGCAAAACTCCAACAAGAAAATCTAGCGCTTACTTTAGAAACAAACGCCGTTAAAACATTTAACGCCTATACCAACGCACTTGCACAACTACAAACAGAAACAGATAACTATGCGCTTTCTAGTCAGTTACTAGATTTAGTGATGCAAAAATTTGAACTTGCACAAGCAACTATTATTGAAGTGCGTCAGGCGCAACAAAGTTTTGAAAATGCTGGCTACCGTTTAGTAAACCTTCAGTACACTGCAAAAATTGCAGAAATAGAACTAAATAGACTTGTAAGCAAATTGGCTTTATAATTTTTATACATCCTGTATGCATGTTACCTCTAAATTACCGAGTACCGGCATTAGCATTTTTACGGTGATGAGTGAGCTGGCTGCAAAGCATGGCGCCGTTAATTTAGGTCAAGGATTTCCGGATTTTGACATGCCTCAAGACCTTGTAGAACTGGTGGCAGCTGCCATGCGCAACGGATATAACCAGTACACCCATTTAAATGGTTATTTACCCCTCCGAGAGGCCATTGCGGGCAAAGTAGCAGCGCTTTATGGGACGCATATTTCTCCAGATTCTGATATCATTGTTACACCAGGTGGCACGTATGCCATATATACCGCCCTTACTACCATTTTACAAAAAGGCGATGAAGTGATTGTGTTTGAGCCTTGTTACGATAGCTATATTCCAAATATTGAAATCAATGGCGCCGTGGCGGTTACCATTCCACTTCAATTTCCAACGTATAGTATTCCATGGGATGATGTTCGCAAAAAAATTACTGCACGTACAAAGTGCATCATGATCAATTCACCACACAATCCAACCGGAACGGTACTATCAAAAAATGATATTGAAGAGTTAAGACAAATTGTTGCGGATACGCAAATTATTATTCTAAGTGACGAAGTGTATGAGCATTTAGTATTTGATGGCGTGGAGCACCAAAGCATACTTCGATATCCCGATTTGTTAGCGCGTAGTTTTGTATGTTTTTCTTTTGGCAAAACCTATCATGCTACTGGATGGAAATTAGGCTATTGTATTGGTGATACAGGTTTAATGGAAGCTTACCGCAAAGTGCATCAGTTTAATGCCTTTTGTGCAGACACGCCTAAGCAAGTAGCACTTGCTACTTATATGGAAAACAAAGATGCTTATTTGCAACTGGGCGCTCAAATGCAAGTAAAGCGTGACTATTTCAGAAATTTCATGAAAGCTACGCCACTGAAGTGTTTGCCATCTAGTGGAAGTTATTTTGAATGCTATAGCTACGCAAATATTTCAGATGCATCAGACACCGATTTTGCCATGAAGCTTATTCAGGAATATGGGGTTGCTACGATTCCAGTATCGGCGTTTTATAAAAACAAAACAGACAACAAAGTGATCCGTTTTTGTTTTGCGAAAAAAGAAGAAACCCTGAAGCGCGCACTTGAAAAATTAGTGTCGCTCAAATAATCTTTCAATTAAAACTGCGCCACAATTAATTACCCGATCGCGTTATTGATATCTTCAATTAAATCCTCAATATCTTCTACACCCACACTCAGTCTAATTAAACTATCGGATAATCCGTTTTTAATTCTTTCTTCTCTTGGAATAGAAGCGTGCGTCATGGAAGCCGGATGATTGATGAGTGATTCTACCCCACCTAAACTTTCGGCAAGCGCAAAAACCTTGGTACTAGAAAGCACTCTAACGGCATTTTCTACACTGTCATCTTTTAAAGTAAAGCTCATCATACCACCAAAACCACGCATTTGCTTTTTAGCCACTGTATATCCAGGATGGCCTTCAAATCCACACCAGTAAACGCGTTCAACCTTTGGATGCTGCTTTAAAAAGGCAGCCATAGTGGCCCCGTTTTCGCAGTGTCGCTGCATACGCAGGTGCAAGGTTTTAATACCTCTTAATACTAAAAAACAATCCATTGGGCCTGGTACGGCGCCTCTACTTTTTTGGATAAAATATAATTTTTCACGAAGCGTCGCATCATTCATAACAAGACAACCTTGTATCACATCACTATGGCCACCTAAATATTTGGTAGCAGAGTGCATCACAATATCGGCGCCTAAGTCTAGCGGATTTTGTAAATACGGCGAAGCAAACGTGTTGTCTACGCAAAGTAAAACCTTGTGTTTTTTTGCAATGCTTGCAACTGCTGAAATATCTGTAATATTCATGAGTGGATTGGTTGGTGTTTCAATCCACAATAATTTTGTCTTGCTAGAAACCGCTTTTTCTATTTGAGTGATATCAGTGGTATCTACATACGTAAATACAATATTATATTTTGCAAAAATTTTAGTGAAAAGTCTATACGTACCACCATACATATCGTTTGCTGCAATCACTTCATCACCTGGTTCTAAGAGTGTAATAACAGCGTCTGTAGCAGCTACACCACTACTAAACGCAAGCCCAAATTTTCCATTTTCAATTTCTGCAAAAGCGCTCTCAAGGGCTGCCCTGGTTGGGTTTTGGCTACGTGCGTACTCATATCCTTTGTTCACACCAGGCGCTTCTTGCACATACGTAGAAGTTTGATAAATAGGCGTCATGATAGCGCCAGTAGACGGGTCGGGTTCAGTTCCAGCGTGTATATATTTGGTTGCTAATTTCATAATAGTAAATTTTAAATGCTATTTCTTTTTATTTGTAACGGTTTCTTTAGAAAATGAAATGGGTAACATTACTTTTACTTGGTCCCACATAACAATCAGACCGGCACCTAAACTAGTTTCTTCAAAATATAAAGTAAATGCATCGGTGCTATCCATTGTTTTTGTTACAGGCACTTGCGTGCGTAAAAAATCTTTTTTTGCGTTGTAACTAAAATTACCCCAGCTAAAATTATCTGTATTTAAAATGAGGGTCCAATTGTTTTCGTTTGGAATGCCATAAAGAGTATAGCGTCCCTTAGGCACTAATTTTCCAGCAATTTTTACGGGCACAAAAAATTCAATTTCTGTGGCTTCGTTGGCGCCTAATCGCCAAATAGTATTGTACTGTACAATGTCTCCAAATAAAGGACGTCCATTTTTTTGAGGTCTTCCATAAATAACCCTAGCAAAAGGTTCGCCACTAGCCTTTCCACTTAATTTAAGCATGGGAAAGTTAGCGGGCCAGTAACTCATGTCCATGGGGGACTTATCTAAATCGGAAGGTTTTTGTTGGGCGCTCAACAAAATGCTGGTCATAAGCGCGAGGGCTAAAAAAAGGGGTCTCATAGATCAAATTTCAACAAAGAAAACCGGTTAAAAAAATTACTTTTGCCCTCACAAATTAATTACCATGACAAAAGGCCCTGTTTCCCAGTTTATTGAGCACCATTACCGCCATTTTAATGCGGCTGCATTAGTGGACGCTGCAAAAGGTTACGAAACCCATTTATTAGAAGGTGGAAAAATGCTCGTGAGTTTAGCGGGTGCTATGAGTACCGCCGAATTAGGTATTAGCCTTGCAGAAATGATTCGCCAAGACAAAATTGCAATCATTAGCTGTACAGGTGCCAACCTTGAAGAGGACGTGATGAATTTAGTAGCGCATAGCCATTACAAGCGTGTGCCTAATTATAGAGACCTAACACCACAAGATGAGTGGGATTTATTAGAGAACCATTACAACCGTGTTACCGATACTTGTATTCCTGAAGAGGAAGCATTTAGACGTTTGCAAAAACACATTGTAAAGTTTTGGAAAGATGCAGAAGCAAAAGGTGAGCGTTATTTTCCGCACGAATTTTTATACCAAGTAATCCTTAGTGGTGAGTTAGAGCAGTATTATGAAATTGATCCAAAAAATAGTTGGATGGTAGCAGCTGCTCAAAAAAATATTCCAATTGTTGTTCCAGGATGGGAAGACAGTACTACCGGAAACATTTTTGCTTCTTATGTAATCAAAAATGAATTAAAAGCAAGTACCGTTAAAAACGGTATCGAATATATGATCATGCTTACCGAGTGGTACCGTGCTAATAGTGCAGGAAAGGGTGTAGGCTTTTTCCAAATTGGTGGTGGTATCGCAGGGGATTTTCCAATTTGCGTAGTACCAATGATGTACCAAGATTTAGAATGGCATGACGTTCCGTTTTGGAGTTATTTCTGTCAAATTAGTGACTCTACAACTTCTTACGGATCCTACTCTGGAGCGGTTCCTAACGAAAAAATTACCTGGGGTAAATTAGATATCCATACGCCTAAATTTATTGTAGAAAGTGATGCAACCATTGTGGCGCCACTTATTTTCGCTTACATTTTAGGGCAGTAGTAGTTCTAAAAAAAATCATTCAAATAAAAAAGCCCTCTGATATTTCAGAGGGCTTTTTTTATGCAGTTATCTTATTGCAGTTTATCTCGCTGGCATTGTTAAAGGAATGTCTCTCTTTAACATCTCATCTCTGTTTGCAATTTCGCAAGCAGTATAGAATACCATTAAGGTTCTTTTTTGCATTAATTCGAAATTAATTTTGTCTACGGTATCTGTAGGTTTGTGGTAGTCTGCTTGAAGCATACCATCATAAAAGAACAAAATAGGTACACCTACTTTAGCAAAATTGTAATGATCGCTACGGTAGTAAATTCTATTCTTATCATTAGGATCATCAAACTTATAATCAAGTACTAGGTTCGCAGATTTTTTGTTCGCACCTTCATTGATGGATTGTAATTCAGAACTTAATTTATCATGACCAATTACATAAATATAATTTAATGAATCAGCACTCATACGCTCTGTATCTACGCGACCAATCATATCTGTATTTAAATCGGCAGTTGTTTTATCCATTGGATAAAGCGGGTGCTCAGAATAATATTCAGAACCCCAAAGGCCTTTTTCCTCGCCACTTACAGCCATAAATACAACTGTTCTGCGTGGATACTTTCCTTTTTTGGCTGCAGCTGCAAAAGCTTCTGCCATTTGCATTACACCCACAGTTCCAGAACCATCATCATCTGCGCCATAGTAAATGACATCCCCTCTTTTACCTAGGTGATCGTAGTGACCTGTTAAATACAAGTACTCGTCTTTTTTATCGGTACCAGGAATGATTCCAATTACGTTGCTGCTCTCTAAATTTTCTGTTGTTTTAGTAGCAACAATTTGTAAGCCTGTATTGTAAGCACCTTTAGTGGTAGCAGCAATATCAGTTAAGCTTAAAGTAGTTGAATTACCTAGTAATGAACTTGCAACAGCTGCAGAAATATTCACCATTAAAAATCCAGGTGCATTATTTTTTTTCAGGTACATACCACCTTTAACTTGTGTAGCCATTTTTTTAGGAAAATCGGCAGATACAAAAAGTAAACCAATCGCACCTTTTGAACTAGCTGCACGCATTTTTGCTGCAGGAGAAGCTGGATTTGCATTCATAGCGCGGCTTCCACCAGCACCCATAGTTGGCATGCCAGCACTTGAACCTTCCACTACTACCACTACTTTTCCTTTTACATCTAGGTTTGCATAGTCGTTGATTCCTTTTTCTGTATCAACAATACCATAACCTGCAAATACAATGCTGCTGTAATTAAAATTACCGCTAGCAATTGTTTGCATAGAAAAATTAAAGTCTTTATCCCAGTCCATGTTCTTACCATTCACTACTAACTTTTTTTCAGTAAGTGCGTCTTGGTATACTGGATACAATTGTTGGTAGCTATCACCATTACCTGGCTGTAAGCCCATTCTTTTAAATTCACTTTCGATATAAGCAGCTGCACGCTTTTGTCCAGGGGTAGCTGTTTCACGACCTTCCATTTCGGCACTCGCTAAAATAGTAAGTTTGTCTTTTAGACCATTAACTGTAATTACTTTTCCAAATTTGGTGAGGTCTTCCGCTTTTTGCGCAATCGCTAGCGTACTCATCAAAGGAAAAAAGATCCAGATCAATTTTTTCATAAGAGGATTTTATTTATTGAATTAAGAACATGAAATTTTTCCAACACGACCCGCATGTCTACCGCCTTCAAAAGCAGTTTCCATAAACACTTCAATCATTTGTTCGGCAAGTGCTAATGCAACAAATCTTGCAGGGATACAAATAACATTGGCGTCATTGTGTTGTCTTGTAAGTGCTGCTACATCTGTTTGCCAGCATAGTGCAGCTCTAATAGATTGATGCTTATTGGCAGTCATGGCAACACCATTGGCGCTTCCACAAATTAAAATACCAAAAGTACTTTCACCGCTCGCTACGCTCGCTGCCGTTGGATGCGCATAGTCGGGATAGTCTACAGAATCTAAAGATGGGGTACCAAAATCTTTAACTTGATAACCTTTGTGCACCAACCATTTTTTAATAGCTTCTTTGTATTCAAACCCAGCATGGTCTGATCCAATGGCTATAGGTTTAGAGGCGTCAAAAACAAAACTCATAATTTAAATGATTTAACTAGCATGAAAGATAGTCCATTAACTCCACTCTTCTTCCTCTTCTTTAATTCTTTGCTTACTTACTCTTGCAGACACCAAAATACTTAATTCATAAAGGGTAAACAAAGGAATGAACACAATGAGTTGGCTCATCCAATCGGGGCTTGGTGTAATGATAGCAGCGGCTAGCAAGATAACCACCGCAGCATATTTTCTTATTTTTCTTAAATAAACCGGCGTGATAAGGCCAATTTTAGTAAGTATAAATGCTAGTACTGGAAGCTCAAATGCGATGCCACAGCCAAGTATCAAATTGGTTAAATTGTCTAAATAATCGGTGAGCGTTGGTCTTGTCTCAAGCACACCCTTGGTGCCCAGTGTAAAACTTCCTAAAAAGTTAAACGTAAAAGGCCCAAGTAAAAAATAACCAAAAGCCGCGCCGGTAAAAAAGAAAAATGAAACCCAAAAAATAATGAATCGGGTATTAGATAATTCTTTGTCTTTTAAGGCAGGTTTTATAAAGCGCCAGAATTCCCAAAATATGTAGGGGAAGGCAATAAGGATACCACCAATAAGCGCCAGCGAAATACTGCTTAAAAACTGACCACCAAAAGTGGTTGTTTGCATGTTAATGGTAACCGGAGGCATGCAAAGTGCGTCACCCATATGCGCCCAGTGGCTAAAATCACATAGTAAACGGTAGCTAATAAAATCGGGGTTGATAGGGCCGGTAATAACATTGTCAAAAACCCAGTCTCTGTATATGAATATAATGGCCGCCATCACCAAAATAGCAATTACAGACCTGATTATATGCTGACGCAGTTCTTCGAGGTGGTCTATAAAAGTCATTTCAGCCTTCTCTTCGCCTCTATTTCTGTTAAATAATGCCATTGTGGGGACCTTTTGGGAGGCTAAAGTTAGGGTTTCTAGCGCAAGATTTTAAGTTTTACCATCTCAATTCTTGTGTCGCTTACCGTTAAAACATCAATTTGGTAATGGTCTACAATAATGGTTTCTTTTTGCTTTGGAATGGCTTCATGCTTGTTGATGATATAGCCACTCAGTGTTTCAGATTCATTTTCAGGGAAATCCAATTCGTATTTTTCTTTGAGGTAGTCTAATTCTAGTCGACCACTAAAAATAAATTCGTCTTCGGCAAGTTGTTTTTCTACAAATTCTTCTACGTCGTATTCGTCTCTAATTTCTCCAAAAATTTCTTCTAGTACATCTTCCATGGTAACAATACCAGCAGTGCCTCCAAATTCATCTACTACCCAAGCAATACTTTTGCGCTCTTTGGTAAATTTATTGATAAGGTCTGTTGCAGACATACTTTCTGGTACTGCAATGATGGGATGTAAAATTTCTTGTACCGAACTTGGTCTTTTAAAAAGGTCAATTTGATGCACGTAACCTAAAATAGAATCTACGCTATCATCATAAATCACAAGCTTACTGAGCTGTGTTTTAATAAATTGTTTTTTTAATTCTTCGATACTGATATGTATGTCTGCACCTTCTATCTCTGTTCTAGGAACCAAGCACTGCCTGATTTTCACGAGTGGAAGGCTTAATGCATTTTCAAAAAGTTCAGTATTTAATTCTTGATTTTCTTCGTCCTGATCTTTTGTTTGTTGGAAAAAATGTTCCAGATCAACTTTGCTAAAAGCTTCGTTTTTATTGTTTACGCGTACATTAAAAATGTAGGTTAATATCCACTGCGCAATAGAAACAAAAACACTTGCAAGGGGCTGTAACAACGAATGAAAAAACTGTGCAACGGGCGCAAAAAACGCAATTAATTTATCATTGCGTGCTTTAAAAATGGCCTTCGGAATAAATTCACCAAACACCAGTACTACAAAAGTAGAGATGATGGTATCTATAACAAGTTTAAGGTATTCGTTTTCTACTTCGAGCGGATTCCATGCAATACTTTTTAAAAATGCAGTGAATAGTAATCCGTAAATAACAAGCACAATGTTAAGTCCAATCAAACAAGTGCCTATAAATTTTGCGGGACTCTCCATAAAATTAGAGAGGATAATACCACTTCTTAAGCCTTGCTTTTTTTTGAGCTCAATACTAAGCCTGTTGGCGCTAATAAAAGCGATTTCGTAACCGGCAAAAAAGCCAATTAAAATAAGGGAAATTACAATCCAAATAATCGTATAAAGTTGCTCTGCCATAGTCTTATAGACAAACGTAAATATACATAGAATATTATGCTAAATCCAGAAATGGCTTATTGCCTAAAATAGCGTCAATACGGGCCATTACCTCTGTTGTGAGTAGCTTTTGCGCATCTAGTGCTTTTAGGTTTTCTGTTAATTGACTGGCTTTAGTGGCTCCTAAAATGGTGGTGGTTACATTTGGGTTGGCAAGGGTCCATGCAATGGCAAGTGCTGCCATGCTAATGCCCAGTTCTGAGGCAAGTACCGTCAAGCTTTTTACCTTTTCAATTTTATTTTCTTGTACCCAGCGCTCTTTGAGCCAATCAAAACCTTCTAGTGATAATCTACTATCTGTAGGAATACCATCATTGTATTTGCCA
>CANEWV010000018.1 GCA_947442905.1 Chitinophagaceae bacterium
GAGGCATTTAGAACAAACAAAATATTACTAAACAGAGCTGCCAAATTATTTTGTTGCAACTGTTCTCTCGTTTGTTTTTGTCTTACCGGGCTTTGGAAAATAAGTTGAAATAGATTGGAAAAATACTTTGGAAACGTGACTTTGATAAAAGCCAAATAAAAAAGCATCCCAATAAGTAAATAGAAACGACCATCAAAATTAGGTGCAATGCGAAGTTCATTGATTCTAAAGGACGGCTTTGTTTGCATGGGCAAATAAGGGTGCGTCATTAGTTTTTGATACGAGGTTGTATCGATAACCACCTTTTTTTTGGCTAGCATTGATAAAGAATCAGAAGCCCTTTTGACACTGTCTGCATACACTGAATCTATGGAAGAGATCATGGAGGAAGTATCCTGCACCTGTGTAGTATCCAAATTTTGCTGTGCCATCAAGCTAGAGCCCATCAAAAGCGATGCACTCAAAAAAGCAACCAGAACGAACAAATTACGGATTTGCATGGATACAAAAATAAGGAGCTTCGTCTAACATCAACGGCATAGTAGCAACTATTTGGTAGATTTGCAACATAAACATTTACATGGCAGGCATTTACATTCATATTCCTTTTTGCAAGCAGGCCTGTCACTATTGTAATTTTCATTTTAGCGCTTCTACCAAATTATTAGAACCCATGGTACAAGCGGTTTGCAAAGAAATTGAATTACAACAGCATTTTTTTGAAGACCCAACCCTTGTTATTGATACCATCTATTTTGGAGGAGGAACCCCTTCTCTACTGCCCACACCAGATACGGCGCATATCCTTGATACCATAAACAAGCACTTTACCCTTTCGCCTACAATAGAAATTACACTTGAAGCAAACCCTGATGATATTTCAAAAGAAAAACTAAGCTCATTTAAATCTATGGGGATCAATAGACTGAGCATGGGTGTACAATCTTTTGTAGATGAAGACCTTATTTGGATGAACCGGGCGCACAGATCTGAAGCTGCCATTGAGGCCATTAAGTGCGCACAAGAAGTTGGGATATCTAATATTTCGATAGATCTTATTTATGGAATCCCTACACTCAGTCATGAAAACTGGATACAAAATATTGATACAGCCGTTGCATTAGAAGTGCAACATTTATCCTGTTATGCATTAACGGTAGAACCCAAAACAGCACTGAGTGCACTTATATTAAAAGGCGAAAAAGAGGATGTTGATACTGCAAAACAAGCGGCACATTTTGATATCTTAATGGAGCGCACAAATAAGGCAGGCTATGAACAATACGAGTTTTCGAATTTTGCACTGCCCGGTTATAGGAGTAAACACAATACCAGTTACTGGCAACAAAAAAAATATTTAGGGATTGGGCCATCCGCGCATTCATTTACTGGCAATTTGCGTCAGTGGAATGTTGCAAACAATGCGCTTTATATAAGTAGTATTGAAAACAATACCGTTCCTTTTGAGTCTGAAATATTATCGTCGTCTACACAGTATAACGAATACATGATGACATCGCTTCGAACCATTGAAGGATGTTCGTACACTTATTTAGAAGAGAAATTTGGTACCGAGTCTGTTGTCAGAACAAAAAAAATAGCAGCAGACTATATTGACAAAGGTCAATTAATTGAACAAGGCAATTATTTACAAGCAACCGCGCAAGGAAAGTTTTTTTTAGACGGGATTGCCGCTGATTTTTTTGAAGTGTAGTCTCCAATAAATAATTACAAGAGTATTTTTTCTATTTCAGAAAACCCATTTGCCGCGTGTACATGCTTCCACAAAATCTGGTAAATACCTGTAGCAATAGGCATTTCAGCGCCATAGGTCTGGTTGATTTCATAGATACATTTACTAGCATTATACCCTTCGGCCACCATATTTAATTCGAGTTGAGCCGCTTTTACAGAGTATCCTTTGCCAATCATGTTGCCAAAAGTTCGGTTGCGTGAGTACAATGAATAACAGGTAACAAGTAAGTCACCTAAATACACAGATGCATTATAATTAGGCGCAACTACAACTTTAGACGCGCCTTCCGGATGATCACATTTTTGTAAAAAATTGGCCATTTCATTGGCGCAATTTGCAATATAAACGCTTAAAAAATTATCGCCATAATCTAGTCCATGTGCAATACCAGCACCGAGTGCGTATATATTTTTTAATACAGAAGCAAACTGTGAACCGTAGATATCGGTATTAACAACCGTATTGATATAATCAGAGTTAAAATGCGAAGCTACCTCCTGCGCTGCTTCATGCGTAGTTCCAGAAAAAGTTAAATAAGATAATTTTTCGGCGGCCACTTCTTCTGCATGACAAGGACCGAGTAGTGTAAAATAATGATCGAGTGGAAAATTAAATGTAGTGTGCAGGTATTGATTGAGAAGGACATTATGATCTGGCAAAATGCCTTTTACAGCAGACACAATTTTTTTACCTTCTAGTAAGCTAGCATCAATACCTTCAAAAATAGAAACCACATATGCAGATGGAACGGCCACCACAACAACATCCACAGCAGCTACAAGCTCCTCTACGTTATCTGTCAAATGCAGTTGTGCCTGATTAAAATAAGCGGCGCTTAAATAATGTGGATTGTGTTTGCGTTTTTGTATGTACTGGATGGTGTCAGCATTTCTTACCCACCAATGAATAGCATTACCATTATCTGTTAAGATTTTAGCAAGGGCCGTTGCCCAACTTCCACTTCCGATAATTCCAAAACGCATATCTAATTGGGTTGTTGATCAACCACAAACATACGAAAGGATTTTTTATTGAAAATCTTAGTCTTTTTTCTTGTCTTCAAAGAGTTTATCCTTACTTACAACTTTTACAAGGCTACTATCTTTAATAAGCTTACTAACCGTATTGTAAGGGCCTGTAATTACTTGATCACCTGCTTTAATACCATCAATAATTTCGATGAAATTAAGGTCTTGAATATCTGTTTTTACTTTTACTTTTTTAACACGATTGTCTTTTTGTAGAACAAATACTACTTCTTCGGTATCGTCTGTTTCTAAAGACTTTTTATCAGTTGCTGGAGCAGCTTCTTCTTTTTTATCTTCTTTACCTGTACTTGCACCTGCTTTACCTTCAGACTTGTCTCTAGTTGTTACCGCATTTAAAGGAATCGATAAAACGTTTACTTTGGTTTTGGTTTGAATATCAGCACTTGCACTCATACCTGGTCTAAAAGGAAAACTATTACCAGCCACTAGTAAATCTTGATAGCTGCTTTGTAATAAACGAATATGCACTTTGTAGTTGGTTACTTCAGAACTTCCACCAGCCGCTGCACCAGCAGTAATTGGATTTGCAATTTTATATACAAGACCCTTAAACTTTCTATTGGTATAAGCGTCTACTTCAACTACAGCCGTATCACCAATTTTTACTTTAGGAATATCATTTTCACCAACGTCTACTCTAATTTCGATGCTGCGCATATCTGCTACACGCATCATTTCGGTACCCGCCATTTGCGCAGTACCCACAACACGCTCGCCTTTTTTTACTGCAAGCAAACTAATAATACCATTCATGGGTGCCACTAGTGTTGTTCTGGATAAATCTTTATTGGCACGCGCTAATTGAGCTTCTGCGCCACTGATGGCGGCTTGCGTACCTTTAAGTCCTTCTCTGGCGCCATTGTAATTTGCTTCTGCAGATCTTAATGCTTGTTGCGCTTGTTCAAATTCTTGACGAGAAGTTACTTTGTCATTGTATAATTTAAGTTGACGATCGTATACCTGCTTTGCATTATCAAGCGTTGCTTTTAGCCCACCAATGCTTGCAGATGAATTTGCAAGCTGTGCTCTAGCCTGGTTTACACCCGCCGCTACTTGATCACGCTGCGTAGAATAAATGTCCGCATATATACGGGCTAATACTTGGCCTTTGGTTACACTATCACCTTCGTTTACGTTTAGCTCAACAATTTCTCCGCTGATATCCGGACTTACTTTTACTTCAATTTCTGGATATACTTTACCACTTGCATTAACGGTTTCAATGATGGTGCGCATTTCGGCTTTTTCTGCAGAAACGGTAAGTCCATCTTCTTTTCCAATAACGCCGGTTTTTTTAAGTGTTACAAACAATACAATTAAAACAACTAGTGAAACGATCGTCCAAAGTAATTTTTTATTCATGGTATTTTATTTCAAACTTTTTAAAAATGTAATGATGCTATATTAAAGTGTAATGCCTTGTCCTTTGTAAAACTCAAGCACTTTCATCTTAAATATATAATCGTATTGATTACTTAATTGTTGCACTTTAGCACGCAACAAATTATTTTGATTGGTAATTAAATCCAGCGAACTTAAAAGCCCCACTTCATATCTTTTAGAAGCAAAGTCATAGGCTTTTTGCGATGTTTCAACAGCCTTGGTACTTGCGTTTAATTTTTGCAAGGCAGCAGTTGCGTTATTATAAGCCGTATAAATATTTTGCTTTAACGTGATGTCCGACTGTTCTTTTTGCAACTCCGCAGATTTAACACTCAGGTTGGCACGCTGATACGCTCCTTTAGCTTGACCACCATTAAAAACTGGGATAGAAAGGTTAAATCCAATGTTCTGACCAAAGTTGTTACTAAGTTGCTTAGCCCAACCATCCCATATTTCACTGATATTTCGGTTGGTTTGATTGAGTTTATAAACGGGACTCTGTATAAAATAGTCTTGGCCTCCAATAGATACTTTTGGATCAAAGCCAGGCACTGGTGTTCCGTATCCTAAAAAGCTTGCGCCCGTTGTTCTTCTAAAAGAATTAGAAAAATTGGATGCCAAATTACCGCCCACCGATAAGGTTGGATATTGCTGCGCTTTTGCCACCAATACCGATTTTTTAGCGGCTTCTAAACGAATGGCATTTGCTTTTTGTAGCGGTTGTGTACCCAGTGCCATTTCATACACCATAGCGGGTTGCAATTCTGCAAAAGTTGGAATAGGAATGTTACCGATATTGGGTGTAGCCACTTCAAATGGCACAGCAGGATCTAGGTTTAATAACCCTTGCAAATTTAAAATATTTTGCTCATAGCCTGTATAAGCAGCAATATAATTACTACTATCAGAAGCAAGCTGCACCTCGATTTCAGCCAAATTCAATTCTGGTAATGAACCAGCATCTACTCTTTTTTTGGTGATTTCTAATTGCGTTAATGTTTGTGCAATTTGTACTTGTGTAATTTTTACTTGCTCTGAAGATGCTAATACATTTAAATAAAAATTAGCAACGTTTAAAGAGATATCGTTGGCAATTCTATCAATATCGGCAAGGGCTGCTTTGGCGTTTAAATCGGCAACAGCAACGCTATTTTTAAGACTACCATAATTATATAGTTGCATACCCCCAGACAATCCAATATTTTGGTATAAAAATTGTGTGGTTGCGAAGGCGTTGGTGGTAGGGTCGATAGATCTACCAAAACGCACCCCCATTCCAGAATTACCTGAAACAGATGGATACAAAGCTAGTTTAGACAGCTTGGCTTGTACACCAGCAATGCGCGCCTGAATATCAGCTTGTTTAACAGAAATGTTATGACTGGTCGCATATTCTACACAACGTTTGAGGTCCCACTTTTCGGTTTGGGACTGAGCCTGTAATACAACAAGGGCAGCAAGGAGGGTAAATAATGATTTCATAGAAGAGCAAAAATAGTGCATTCCATGGCCTTTACCCTAAAATTTAGACAGACGGAAAGAAAGGCGGTATTTTGGCTATTTATGGGGTATGAAGGGCTTTTCGGTACCTAGAAGTGGCAAAATAGAGTACCATAAAGGCAGCCAACACGGCAACACCCACTCCTGCTGTTTCTGGGGTTTGCATGGCAATACTTACCCCCACAAAGAGGTAATTGGCAATAAAAAACAGGGGTATGAGTGGAAATAATTTCATTTTGAAAATGCCCGTGCCATCTAGGTGCTTGGTTTTACTGCGGAGCTTAAAAATGGCAGCACTAGAAGCCACCATCCCAAAACAGTCTAAAAAGATGGTGAAGTTTAAAATCTTTTCAAAAGTTTGTGCAAAAAATAAAATCACAATACATACCGCTGCAAAAATGGTTAACGAAAAAACGAGCACATCCGTTTTTTTATCTTGCTTAGAAAAAACGGCGGGGAGTGTTCCTTCGGCACTCATAGCATACATCACCCTTGGGTTACTCATTAGTAAGGCATTCACGTATGCTAGTACGCCAAAAAATAAAAAGAAAGAAAAAATATTAGCAGCTTGATCTCCAAAAGTTTGTTGAATAAGTGCGTATGCAATTTCCCTTTCACCTTTCATATTATCAAAACCAATGATCATGTAGTAACTAAAATTAGCAAGTAAATAAAGTACAATAATGATGGTGATGCCAATAAAAATTCCTTTGGGTATGGTTTGCGATGGCTTCTCTACTTCATTACCAAAATTGATGGTTTGTTGATAACCGCCATAGGTAAACGAAACTGCAATTAAGCTAATGCCAAAGCTTTGAATCCAACTCATATTTGTTGCAGCCGTAACCGGCGCAGACGCAGCGTGCAAAAGGGTTTCATGCGGAAAAAATAAAGCTGCAATGATAACGAGTATCATGGTAATTTTTATAAGCATGAGTACGTTTTGCGCACGTGCACTCATTTTTAATCCGCGTAAATTGATAAAATAAAAAACTAAAATAGCCGTTACACTTAAGAGCGCTTTATCAATATCAGACCAACTATGTCCCGGAAATAATTTAGCGATATAACCACTGCCAATAAGTGCAACGCCACTTAAGCTTGCAGCGTTACTAATTAAAATAATACAGTTAATAGCGAAAGCAATACTTGGATGATATGCATAAGAAAACACTTTATAATAGCCACCCGTAACAGGGTAACGACTTCCTATTTCTGCATACGTGAGCGCGCCACACATGGCAACGAGGCCGCCTACAATCCAAGCACTAAAATAAACAGAGGGTTCAATGGCATCTTTAGCACTGGTAGCTGCGGTTCTAAAAATCCCCATCCCAATTACAAGGCCTACCACAATCATGGTGAAGCTAAATAAATTTAATTTTTGTTTCGATTGCATATCATACAGTGTGGGCTTAAATGTAGTAAACTTTCAGGGAGTTTTCAACGCATGGTGCAAAACTAAAAAGGACCTTACGTAGCTAATTGCATTCAGAATAACTATTTTCACTTTGTAATTGGTTTTCGAATTTTTCGGAATTAAAAGGGAAGCAAGTGTAAGTCTTGCGCTATCCCCGTAGCTGTAAACGCAAATAGGCAACCAACACCTCAGCCACTGTTCTATTCTAGAATGGGAAGGCCCGTTGGAAGCGCGTGAGCCAGAAGACCTGCCAGTCACAAACCATCATTCACGGCTTTCGGGCGAAAAGCATGGAATGTAAATGCTGTATCAGCGGCAATTTATGTTTCTACCGTTTTAACTCTTGAAAGCTCATTGTTCAAATTAAAAAAAAACAAACAATGGGCAAAAAATTAATGCTCCTCACCTTGCTATTTTCAGCGAAAATGGTAAGCGCACAACAAGACACCACCACCCTCGACGAAGTTGTGGTGACGGCCAATAAAATGGCACAAAAACAATCTACCACTGGCAAGGTTGTTACCGTAATTTCCAAGTCTGATTTGGAAAAAATGGGCAACAAAAACTTAGCCACCCTACTTCAAGAACAAGTGGGCATTACCGTTAATGGAAGTAGTAACAATGCAGGTAGTGTGCAAACCATTTTTACGCGCGGCGCTTCGGGCGGAAGAACACTGGTATTACTAGACGGGATCCCGGTAAATGATCCTTCATTTATCAACAACGATTTAGACTTAAACCTATTTGCAACAAGTAGTATTGAGCGAATTGAAATTTGCAGAGGTGCACAATCAACACTGTATGGCAGTGACGCTATTGCAGGTGTTATCAATATCATTACCACCAGTAAAGATATTTCTAGACCTTTACAAATCAATGCTAGTAGTATTCTGGGCAGTTTTGGTACGCAAAAAAATAACTTACAATTAGCAGGCAAAAAAAATAAATGGTCTTACTCCGGTCGTTTAGCGCATACCAATTCAAAAGGCTTTTCTGCAGCAAATGATACCACAGGAAAAAATAATTTTGATGCCGATTTATACAAAGGCCTCGCGCTACATGGTCAAATCAACTACGCAGCTACCGAACATTTTTCGGTTAAGGCATTTAGCATGTACAACAAATACAAAGCAGGTGTTGACGCGGGTGTTTTTAGAGATGATAGAGATTTTACCATCGAAAATAGCAGCTTATTATTGGGCACAGGATTTGTATACAAAAAAAATAATTGGCAAATCACGGGCACCTATCAGCACAATACTTTGGACCGTCATTTTTTAAATGACAGTACGCATAAAACAAGTACTTGGTTTGAAAAAAACGATTACGCAGCTGCTTCTGATTACGCCGAAATATATACCAGCGTAAAATTATCAGAAAGGCTAACAGCCCTTGCAGGGCTCGATTACAGAAAAGGATCTTACAGTCAAGACTACCTTTCTGTGAGCGGTTGGGGGCCTTATAATTTTAATGATCCTACTAGATATGCCGAGCAGTCTGCCATCTATGGTTCACTACTTTATACAAGCCTAAACAAAAAATTAACCCTCGAATTGGGTGGTCGTGCCAACAAACATTCGGTGTATGGAGGCAACCAAACTTTTACTTTAAATCCATCTTTTGCACTAAGCGCAAACACAAGAATATTTGCAAGTGTGTCTTCTGGATTTAAAGCGCCATCCTTATATCAAATTAGCATCAACGACAAACTCGATCCAGAAAAAGCAACCAGTTACGAAGCAGGTTTTAGTTACCAAAACAAAACGCTGCAAACCAGGCTTGTTTATTTTAACAGACAAACGGCTAATGGTATCGATTACAACTACATCAATTATCAGTATTTTAATTATGTAAAACAGGCGGTAAACGGTTTAGAATTTGAAATCAAAAAATCATTTGCAAATGGCGTTACTGCTTTTGCTAACTATACTTTTTTGGCTGGCAAAGAAACCACGCAAAATAGAATCACCAATCAAGATACCATCACCTACGACTATCTATTACGCAGGCCTGCGCACCAATTAAATATAGGCATCAGCGCTCAAGTCAATACAAAATTGCGACTTGAAATTACAGGCAGGTATGCGGGCAAAAGATATGATGTAGGTGGTTATGCGGCGCCTGATATACTTTTGAAATCTTATGCAACACTTGCCGCAAATGTTGGTTACCAACTTAATAAATATTGGCGCTTTACCGCGGATATTCAAAACTTCACCAACACCAAATATTATGAGGTCTATGGCTTTAAAACCATGCCACTCAATGCAAGTGTTGGAGCAGTGTTCAGTTGGTAAAATAATTGGTTATATTTGTAAGAAGGGTACCAATACTTACCAATATGAACTTCCAATTTGACCAACTCATCACCGTTACATTTACATTATTTGCGGTTATAGATATTGTGGGATCTATCCCACTTTTAATATCCTTGAAAGAAAAAATGGGTGGCATTAAATCTATTAATGCTACCCTTATTTCTGGGGCCCTCATGATTGCGTTTTTATATGTAGGTAAGCCATTTTTAAAAGTGCTTGGCCTTGACATTCGCTCTTTTGCGGTGGGTGGATCTGTGGTGATCTTTTTATTAGGCCTCGAAATGGTACTTGGGCACGAAATTTTTAAAGGCGACAAAGACGCCAAATCTAGCACCATGGTACCCATTGCCTTCCCCATTATTGCCGGAAGCGGGACCCTTACCACCATTATGTCATTAAAGGCCAACTTTGAAGAAGTGTACATATTATCGGGTATCGTTGTAAACCTCGTTATCGTATTTATCGTGCTAAAATCACTGAATTGGATCCAAAAAGGCCTTGGAGAGGGCGGTTTAATGGCCGTTCGGAAGTTTTTTGGCGTGATTTTGCTAGCCATTGCCGTAAAGATTTTTAGCAGCAATATTGCCGCTTTTGGCAAATAATAGAGCTGTTTTTAGCCTACAATTGTTACCTTTGCAGCCCATTTAACCCCTTTGGCCTATTTGGGCCTCAGGCAAAACCTTATAAATAAGAAGACATGGCAAAAGTTACTAGAGAGAACATTGCAAAGCTTACAGACAAACTAACAGTAACCTTAGACAAGGCAGACTACTTAGGCAATTTTGAAGTGAGCCTCAAAAAATATGCAAAAACAGCAAATATTCCTGGTTTTAGAAAAGGAATGGTACCTGCAGGACTTGTTAAAAAAATGTATGGTCAAAGCGTTTTTACAGACGAAGTTTTAAAAACAGTAGAACAGGAATTAAACAGCTACTTACAAGCAGAACAACTAGATATTTTTGCTCAGCCACTTCCTTTAGATAGCGAGTTACGCAATATGGACATCAACAATCCAGAAAGCTACACCTTTGCTTTTGAAATTGGACTTAAGCCAGCAGTAGATATTGACGTGAAAAAAGTAAAAGTTACACGTTATAAAATAAATGTTACGGATCAAATGTTACAAGACGAACTTGAGCGTTTACAAATTCGTAGCGGTAAAATGACAGAGCCTGAAGCCGTAACTGGTGATGACAATGTGCTAAATGTAAAGTTTGTTGAGTGCGATAAAGCTGGTGTAGCTGTTGAAGGTGGTATTACAAAAGATAACTCTTTACTTGTTAAATATTTTGAGCCTAAATTTAGAAAAAACTTAATTGGCAAGAAAAACGACGATAGCGTTGTATTGCAATTGGGCAAAGCGTTTGAAGCGAAAGAAAAAGAAGCAATTTTAGCCGATTTAGGTTTAACAGATGCAGACGCTGATAAATATTTTAGCTTACAAATTACAAAAGTAGGCCTAGTAGAAAAGGCTGAAATGAACGCTGAGTTTTTTGCAAGCGTATATCCAAACGCCGCTATTGCAACTGCAGAAGAATTTACTGCAGAAGTAAAAAAGGAAATGGAAGCTTATTATGATGCACAATCTCGCAATCAAATTCACGATCAAATTTATCACCACTTTGTAGACCATACCCCAATGGAATTACCAGAAGGCTTTTTAAAGCGTTGGTTACAAACAGGTGGCGAAAAACCTAAAACTGAAGCAGAAGCCGAAGCAGATTACCCAAGCTTTGCTGGTCAATTAAAGTGGACACTCGTAAGCAGCAAATTAGCTGCCGATAATAAAATTGAAGTAATGCCTGACGACATCCGTGATTTTGCTAAGCAACAATTGTTTAGCTACATGGGCGGTCAACTAGGTGCTTTAGGTGATAACCAACAATGGGTTGAAGATTATGCAAACCGCATGATGCAAGACCGCAAATTTGTGGAGGATAGCTACCACCGCATTAGCACCGAAAAATTATTTGGCATCATTGAAACACAGGTTTCTGCCAAAGAAGAAAGCATTAGCGCCGAAGATTTTGCAAAAAAATTGCACAATCACCACCACTAATCTTATAAAATCATAGGAAAAAGCTGGGGTAACCCGGCTTTTTTTATGAAAAGCAAATAACTTATCTTCAAAGCGAAAATGAAAGTATATGAATCTAGGAAAAGAATTTGAGCAGTATGCTATTAAGCACCGCGGTATTAGTAGTGCAACACTCCACAATTACAGCCAGGTAACCAACCTTACGCCTTATATTATTGAAGAGCGCCCAATGAACGTGGCTAGCATGGATGTGTTTTCACGTTTAATGATGGACCGTATTATATTTTTAGGCGAAGGCATTAACGACTACGTAGCAAATATTGTTACAGCGCAGCTTTTGTTTTTAGAAAGCACCGACCGTACCCGCGATATCCAAATGTATATCAATAGCCCAGGAGGCAGTGTATATGCAGGTCTTGGCATTTATGATACCATGCAATTTATTGGACCAGATGTTGCCACTATTTGCACGGGTATGGCAGCAAGCATGGGACAAATTTTATTATGTGCAGGTGTTAAAGGAAAACGCACAGCACTTAAGCATAGCCGAATCATGATGCACCAACCTAGTGGAGCCATTGGTGGTCAAGCAACTGATATTGAAATCACTGCAAGAGAAATTAAAAAATTAAGATCAGAATTATACGCGATCACAGCGCATCATACCGGTAAAGACGAAGCTACGATTGCAAAAGATAGCGATAGAGATTTTTGGATGACAGCCGCAGATGCAAAAGAATATGGACTGGTAGATGAAGTATTATTAACCAACCCACGTAAAGAAAAAAAATAACAACGCCATGACAGACTTAAAATATATTGTAAATCCATACTTAATGGAAGACGAGGAAGAATCTGTAAAAGAAGACAAGCCTATAAACAACGGCA
>CANEWV010000019.1 GCA_947442905.1 Chitinophagaceae bacterium
CTGGGGCATTTCTTTTTTTGTCGACGTTTTTGATACAAACCTTAACAATATTTGCCTTTAGCGATGGCGTTTGTTGTAACACTTTGTAAAGGCCTTCACCAACTACACCAAACCCAAACAATCCAATTTTTAAAACTTTTTGATGATCCATATTTTCTTTTTTTCTTAGGTACTAAAAATAAAAAAGCTCACCAGATATAGTCAGGTGAGCTTGAAATATTAATAGCCAAAGGCAAAAAATCAAACGTCGCTGACTTATCTTTCCATGCACATTGTATGTGATGGACGGATTTGGCACCTTCATATCACTGCGAATGATATGGGTTGCCAAGGCATCAATGGGCCATTCCCTCTGCCTTTCTGGATAAGATTTTTTAAGAACTATTGTAAAATTAAGCCAGAAAATTGCAGCGCCCAAAAAAACTTTGTCTAATATCTACTAACATTTGTATGTTTTCAACCATTCAAGCCCTTCGTTGTTATTATATTTACATTCTACTATGGCAAAGAAATCCGCTAACGCAACAAGTTCTAGTATTCATACCGAAAGCATCGAAGTTTTTGGCGCAAGAGAGCACAATCTGAAAAATATTGATATCAGTGTTCCTAAAAATAAATTAGTGGTATTTACGGGGGTAAGTGGAAGCGGAAAATCATCCCTAGCCTTTGATACGATTTACAACGAAGGGCAGCGCAGGTACATGGAAAGTTTTGGTGCCTATGCCAGACAATTTATGGGAGATATGGAAAGGCCCGACGTTGATAAAATTACAGGTCTTTCGCCAGTTATTTCTATTGAACAAAAAACCACCAATAAAAATCCAAGATCAACAGTTGGAACTGTTACAGAGGTCTACGATTTTTTGAGATTATTATACGCCCGCATTGGAGAAGCCTATAGTTACAACACGGGTAAAAAAATGGTGAAGTTTACCGAAGAAGAAATTGTTGCTTCCATCACCGAAAAATATGCCAATAAAAAAATTGTATTATTAGCGCCACTTGTTAGAGGAAGAAAGGGTCATTACAGAGAGCTTTTTGAGGAGGTAAGAAAAAAAGGTTTTTTAAAAGTTAGAATTGATGGAGACATTGTAGATCTAACACCCAAATTACAAGTAGACCGTTACAAAATTCATGATATAGAACTTGTGGTAGACCGTTTGCAAGTTACGCCTGATAGTAAAGTAAGGCTTTCGCAAAGTGTACAGCAAACATTGAAACTAGGGAAAGAGCTTTTGTTTTTGATGGTGCATGAATCAAATAAAGTAGTGCAGTATGCAAAACAACTCATGTGTGAAGAAACGGGCCTTAGTTATGAAACGCCTTCGCCCAATGCCTTCTCTTTTAATTCACCCTATGGCGCATGTCCAACTTGTAAAGGATTAGGTAATGTATTTTCAATTTCGTTGGAACAAATTATTCCGGATAGGAGTTTAAGTATAAAGGAAGGCGGCATTGCCCCGCTGGGTGTGCAGCGTGAAGCCTATTTATTTAAGCAAGTAGAAGTGCTTGCTAAAAAGCATAAAATAAGTATCGATAAACCCATCAGTAGTTTATCTGAACAATCCATTAATCTATTGTTATACGGCACGCCAGATGGCCCTTCCGAGTCTACATTTGATATGGATGAGACCACGGTTGTTAGTGCTTATGAAGGAGTTTTTGAGGGCGTTGTGCCTATGCTAAAACGTTGGTTTACCGGAACAGGCATAACAGAGGCGCTGCGTGAATGGGTAGAACAATTTATGGAGCTAAAGTACTGTCCAAGTTGTGAAGGCGCCAGGTTAAAAAAAGAAAGCTTGTGGTTTAAGGTAGCTGGTAAAAATATTGCAGAGATTAGTGATTTAAATTTAGACAAATTACTCCATTGGTTTGAAGGCATAGAAAATCATCTTTCTAAAAAAGACAATGCCATTGCAAAAGATATTTTAAAAGAAATTAGAGAGCGTGTAGGTTTTTTACTCGATGTAGGACTTACGTATTTGTCTCTTAGTAGACCATCTAAAACGCTGAGTGGGGGAGAGTCTCAACGTATTAGGCTGGCCACACAAATTGGATCCCAATTGCAAGGCATTACTTATATTTTAGATGAGCCTTCTATTGGATTACATCAGCGTGATAATATGCAGCTTATAAAAGCACTACAAAACCTGCGTGATATTGGTAATAGTATTTTAGTAGTCGAGCACGATAAAGATATTATGCTTGCCGCTGATTATTTAGTAGACATTGGTCCTCGTGCGGGTAAACATGGGGGTCAAATAGTTGCAGCGGGTAAACCGCAGGAGGTGCTTCTTTCTAATTCTGATACCGCACAATATTTAAATGGCAAGAAAAAAATTGCTGTACCTGCAGAGCGCCGAACGGGCAACGGAAATACCATTGTTTTAAAGGAAGCTACAGGCAATAATTTAAAAAAGGTTTCTGTGACCTTTCCGCTGGGAAAGTTAATTGTGGTAAGTGGTGTGAGTGGAAGTGGGAAGTCTACGCTTATTAACGAAACGCTTTATCCGCTATTATCTAAACATTGTTATGATAGTAAGCAACAGCCCATGCCGTTTAAATCGATTAAAGGGCTTGAGCATATCGATAAAGTGATTGAAATAGATCAATCACCCATTGGTAGGACGCCAAGGAGTAATCCGGCTACCTATTGTGGATTTTTTACCGAAATCAGAACCTTATTTGCAGCTGTTGCCGAATCAAAAATAAGAGGGTATACCGCAGGTCGTTTTTCATTTAATGTGAAAGGTGGACGTTGTGAAATTTGTGAGGGTGGTGGTATGCGCGTTATTGAAATGAATTTTTTACCAGACGTGTATGTGCATTGTGAAAAATGTAATGGTAAACGTTACAACCGTGAAACATTAGAGATTAGGTATAAAGGCAAATCTATTAGTGATGTTTTAGACATGACAGTAGATGAGGCTTGCGAATTTTTTCAGCCTGTGCCTTTTATTTTCCGAAAAATAAAAGTATTGCAAGATGTGGGTCTTGGTTATATCACACTTGGGCAATCGGCGGTAACGCTTAGTGGGGGTGAAGCACAGCGCGTTAAACTGTCTACCGAGCTTGGCAAAAAAGATACGGGTAAAACGTTTTACATATTAGATGAACCTACAACAGGGCTTCATTTTCAGGATATTCAACATCTCATTGATGTGCTTAATAAACTTGTGGACAGAGGTAATTCGGTTCTTGTGATTGAACACAATTTAGATGTCATAAAAGTAGCTGATCATATTATTGATCTAGGTCCAGAGGGTGGAGATGCTGGCGGCACTATTTTATTTGAAGGCACGCCTGAGCAAATGGTGAACTGCAAAGAAAGCCATACAGCCCGTTTTGTAAAAGAAGAATTACGGTAAGATCATTTCGATATGTTCAATGTCGTCTTCTAAATACATATCTGAATCTTTGATAAAACCAAAGCTGCTATAAAATTTTTGCAGGTATAATTGTGCACCAATTCGAATGGGCTGTTTCCCAAATTTTTCGTAACAGTTGGCAATGGCGTTTTGCATCAGACCAATGCCTGCACCTTGCCTGCGGTAGGCTGGCGAACTTAACACACGGCCAATAGAAACTTCATCAAAAGATAACCCTGCAGGTAATAGTCTGGCATAGGCAACAAGCTCGTCACCATCCCAGCCACACAAATGAAAGCTTTTGAGGTCTTTGCCATCAATGTCTTGATAGTTGCAAGCCTGCTCCACAATAAACACTTCGCAACGCAACTTCAAAATAGCGTACAACTGCTTGTTGGTAAGGTTTTCAAAGGTTTCTAGGGTCCAGGTAAACGAATTCATGTAGCGCGTATTTTGAGGAAAGATAAGTATAAATTGAAGCCCAAAAATAGCGGTAGATCCATATTAATTTAGCACCTTTGCTATCTTACACCGATAACCCCTATATCTATGTCTAAAAGAGTCGCAATTATTGGAGCTGGTCCTGCTGGTTTAACAGCCGCTTATTTACTTGCAAAAGGCAATCAAGAAGTGGTTGTTTTTGAAAAAGATCCGCAGTATGTGGGTGGTATTTCAAGAACCGAATCTTATAATGGCTATCATTTTGATATTGGGGGACACCGTTTTTTTTCTAAGTCTAAAGAGGTAGAAGATTTTTGGACCGAAATTTTAGGGGATGAAATGTTAGAGCGTCCAAGAAGTTCACGTATCTATTACAACAATCATTTTTTCTCTTATCCTCTTGTTGCTTTTGAGGCCCTCCGGAAATTAGGCATTTTTGAAAGTGCTTTGTGTGTGTTGAGTTATTTAAAAGCAAAAGTATTTCCAATAAAAAATCCGACCAATTTTGAAGAGTGGGTGACCAATCAATTTGGCAAAAGACTATTTAATATTTTCTTTAAAACCTATACCGAAAAAGTATGGGGCATTCCTTGTAACGAAATCAGTGCCGACTGGGCAGCACAGCGTATTAAAGGACTTTCTTTAAGCAGTGCCATTTTTAATGCGCTATTTAAACCTAATAAAAAGGCTACAGATAAAGACAAGCTTATTAAAACACTCATCGATTCATTTAGATATCCTAAGCAGGGGCCTGGTATGATGTGGGAGGCCTGTGCCGAAAAAAGCAAGGCAATGGGTGTTACACTACACATGAATTGCGGGGTACAAAAAATCGAATACGCCAATAATTCTTGGACGGTACAAACAACAAGTCAGGGCAATGTAACGGGCTTTGATTATGTACTTTCAACGGCACCTATGCGTGAGCTTGTAGCAAATGTATTGCCTGCTTTTCCGGCAACAGTGGCTGCAAACGCTGCTGCACTTGGTTATCGCGATTTTTTAACCGTAGTGCTTATTTGTAAAGACGAGGATGCGTTTTCTGACAACTGGATTTATATACACGATCCTAAAGTAAAAGTTGGCAGGGTTCAAAACTTTAAATCATGGAGTCCTTATATGGTGCCTGACCCAAGCATGGCTTGTTATGGTCTCGAATATTTTTGCTTTGAAGGAGATGGATTATGGACAAGCTCCAACGCCGATTTAATAGCACTTGGCAAACAAGAAATTGAAAAAATTGGCCTTACAAAAGCATCGGCTGTAGTGGACGGTTATGTGGTAAGGCAACCTAAAGCATATCCTGTATATGATCAGTTTTATAAGGCAAGAGTGGATAGTGTTAGAGATGCGCTTGCAAATTACCCGGGACTTTACTTGATAGGCCGTAATGGTATGCACAAATACAATAACCAAGACCACTCCATGATGACAGCCATGCTTGCTGCAAAAAATATTATTGCTGGCAAAGAGTTGTATAATTTATGGGATGTAAATGAAGATGCAGAATACCATGAAGGTGGTGATAGAGGAACGTCTGGCCGAATGGTACCACAAAAAAATAATTAATACCCGTATTTCTTTTTCCAGCGCTGTACTAAAAAGCTTCTGATTTCATTTTCTCTGGCATTGTTGCCTGGGGTGTATAGCGTTGTTCCTTTAATGGCTTCCGGAAAAAACTCAAGGTCCACAAAATTATTTTCGCCTAAGTGAGCGTACTTATAATCTTTCCCATAATCCATTTGCTTCATGAGCTTAGTAGGTGCGTTGCGTAAATGAAGCGGAACTGGTAAGTCACCTGTTTTAGCAACAAGTGCAAGTGCATCATTGATGGCTACATAGGATGCGTTGCTTTTGGGAGAAGTAGCTAAATAGGTGGCGCACTGTGATAATATAATGCGCGACTCGGGGTATCCGATTTTACTAACCGCATCAAAAGTATTGTTGGCTAGTAATAGTGCATTGGGGTTTGCGTTTCCAATGTCTTCACTTGCAAAAATGAGCATACGCCGTGCAATAAATTTTACATCTTCTCCACCTTCAATCATGCGCGCAAGCCAATATACGGCTGCATTTGGATCGCTACCTCGCATGCTTTTAATAAAGGCAGAAATAATATCGTAATGCTGCTCGCCACCTTTGTCATAAATGGCTAATTTTTGTTGAGCTACTTGCATTACTACTTTATCCGTAATAACAATAGCCTCTTCGCCTACATATGTTTGAACAACAAGTTCTAATAAGTTGAGTAGTTTTCTGGCATCACCACCGGCAATTTTAAATAGTGCAGCGGTTTCTAGTAATTGAATAGAAAGGGTAGATAAGTAGCTGTCTTTTTGTATAACCTCACTAATAAGTGTTTGCAGATCTACTTCCTGTAATTGTTTTAAAACAAAAACCTGGCATCTACTTAATAAGGCGTTGTTTACTTCAAAAGAAGGATTTTCGGTAGTGGCACCTATAAGTGTTATTATACCTTTTTCTACGGCTGCTAAAAGGGCATCTTGTTGTCCTTTATTAAAACGGTGTATCTCATCAATAAAAAGTACGGCACCTGCTTGATCTTTTGCCTGCTCAATTACTTCACGTACTTCTTTTACGCCACTACTAATTGCACTAAGTTGAAAGTAAGGAGCATTGAGTTGATGGGCAATAATATTCGCAATGGTTGTTTTGCCAACCCCCGGAGGTCCCCACAAAATCATGGAAGGAATATGACCCTTTGCTATACTTGTGTTTAAAATACTTCCCTTACCTGTTAAGTGTTCTTGGCCAACTAGGTCTTCTAGTTTACTAGGCCGCATTCTTTCGGCAAGGGGCGTATGGTTATTCACTTTCAAATACGTAGCTATAAGCTTTTAAAAACACAAATTGAATTCTGGTATGAACAAGTATGATCGTGCTTGTGATAAGCATAAAAATAGCCGTATACTTGAGCATTTGTCCAACAAAAGCAGGTGTAATGCTTGGAGGTAAACTAGCCTGTGTTTCCATGGCTTTGGTAACAAAGTCATTAAACTCAATGGGGCGTAACATTAAAATACCAATGCTATTTAATAAAAACATAAATGCAGTAGCTACACTAACGTATCCATTTATTTTAATCCAATCTTTTAAACTTGGGTTGCAGTTTTTGGCTTTATTGATAGCTGTTGTTACAAAACGTAGGCTAGAAAAAGTATAAATAGCAATACAAGAAAATATAAATACCACAAGTAGGAGTGCAGGATTTACAAGCGCTGTGGGTAATACTAATAATGCCATAAAGCCAAATAATAGCGCAATGGGTATTAACAAGTAAGTGAGCACTTTAAAAATTTGCACCTGCTTCATACTTTTATTTTAGGCTTTGTCTGTGAGGTTTAATTTGATTTGCAGCTCAACAAATTGTTTATCATCGATGGTGCTAGGCGCGTCAAGCATCACATCTCTACCTGCATTGTTTTTAGGGAATGCGATAAAGTCTCTAATGCTTTCCGATCCACCAAGTATAGAACACAAACGGTCAAAACCAAAGGCAAGTCCACCATGTGGAGGTGCGCCGTATTCGAAAGCACCTAATAAAAAGCCAAACTTATGAAGGGCTTCTTCGGTAGTCATGCCAAGTGCATCAAACATTTTTTCTTGTAGCGCACGCTGGTAAATTCTGATAGAGCCGCCGCCAATTTCATTGCCGTTTAATACCATGTCATAGGCATTGGCTTTGATGGTAGCATACGGGTGTTCTAAATATTTATCTGCGTTTTCAATAACTGGACTATTGTTGATCATAACACTGATATGATCAGGCTTTGGTGATGTAAACGGATGGTGTCTAGCAACCCATCTATTTTCTTCTTCTGCGTATTCAAATAACGGGAAATCTAGTACCCATAACAATTTAAATTCATCGTCTTTTCTGAAGTCTAATTTTTTACCCATCTCAAGCCTTAATTCTGATGTTGCTTTACGGGTTCTTTCTTCTTTACCAGCAAGTATCAAAACAAGGTCTCCAGCTTTAGCACCTGCAGCGTCTGCAATGGCTTTTAATTTGTCTTCGGTGTAAAATTTATCGACACTGCTTTTATAAGTACCATCGGTGTTGCACTTGATGTATACAAGTCCTTGCATACCAATTTGCGGACGTTTAACCCACTCGGTTAGCTCGTCTGTTTGTTTGCGTGTATATTCGCTACAACCTGGTGCTGCAATCGCTAAAACAGTTTCTGCATTATCAAATACGCCAAAACCTGCGCCATTGATCAAATCACCGGTTGTTTCAATTTTTCCGCCTTTTAAAAACGCCGATTTTAAGTTGGCAATTTTCATGCCAAATCTAATATCTGGTTTGTCATTACCAAACTGCCACATGGCATCTTCCCAAGTCATTCTTTCGATGGCGTCTGTGTAATCAATATTTTTTACGTCTTTGAAAACGCGTCTAATTAAGTTTTCAAACATTTGTAAAACATCTTCTTGCTCTACAAATGCCATTTCACAGTCTATCTGTGTAAATTCTGGTTGTCTGTCAGCTCTTAAATCTTCGTCTCTGAAACATTTTACAATTTGGTAGTAACGGTCGTAACCACTTACCATTAATAGTTGCTTAAAGGTTTGTGGTGATTGCGGTAATGCATAAAATTGACCTGGGTTCATGCGGGATGGAACCACAAAGTCACGTGCGCCTTCTGGAGTAGACTTAATTAAGAAAGGTGTTTCGATATCCATAAAACCTTCTTCATGTAAATAGTTTCTTACAGAACGGTTAACGTTATATCTTAATTCTAGATTTTTTTTGACAGCGTTTCTACGTAAATCTAAATAGCGGTATTTCATGCGTAAATCATCACCACCATCTGTATCATCTTGAATGGTAAATGGAGGTACTGCAGATTTATTAAGCACCACGCAGCTACTAACAATGATTTCAATATCACCCGTTCCAATGTTTGCGTTTTTATTACTTCTACTCGCAACCGTTCCTTTGGCTTGAATTACAAATTCTCTGCCTAGTGGGTTTTCATCCAAAAAAGATGACATTGATTCGCCAAGTAATAATTGTGTAATGCCATATCTGTCGCGTAAATCGACAAAAGTAATGGCGCCAAATTTTCTAACTGTTTGAACCCATCCAGCAAGGGTTACTTCATTTCCTACATGGCTTTCTCTTAATTCTCCACAGTTATGCGAACGGTACATAGTGCTAATTTATTAATCCAATAATTTGAAGGGCAAATATACTTCAAATGACGCTAGAACCTACTCAAAATGGGGGTATTACAATCCTTAATTACATGGTTTCTGCTTCATTTTTGTGCCTAGGCTTCCAGATTAAGTAGTAGAAGGCTAAAATGAGAACGCCGATGCCAAATGGGATCATGGCCAAATGCTTATAGGTAATACCTAAAAATGCAATTTGAGCATCGATATGAAAAAATTCGGTGACCATCCAATATGAGTTGGCACTAATCCAAACGGTGATGGCAATATTATGGCACAGTTCAGACATAAATTGTCTGGTTCGCCATGAAATAACAATCGAAATAATAAGGGTAGGAACAATCATGGTAATGCCTAATAGCGGTATCCCTAAACACCATGCGATGTCTTTAAAAAGCCAAAATACAATGTGTAAGTTTTCCATTTTTCGGTACTGAATTGGAATTACATATTCGCTGCTGTTTTTTGAATTGGACATGATGTTATGATTAAGGTGCTAAAATATTAAATCTATCAATAGTGGCTTCGTTTTCTATTGGTTTTTGGTATAAAATATGCCCGGTCATTTGCTCTGCAAAGTAGGGTGCCAATGAACACCCTTTAGTGCCCATGCCATTAAAAATACCCATGTTTGCATGGGCAGGGTGCATGCCTACAAATGGCCTACGCTGAACGTTTGTGGGCCTTATAGCAGCAATATGATCCACTACTTGATAGGGTAATTTGAGCCATTCGTTTAGTGCCACAATTGTTTTTTCTTTAAATGCCAAACTGGGGTCGTCGTTATTATTATTCCATTCGTAATTAGAACCCACCCAAAAAATGGAGTCTTTCCAAGGTACAATACTCACTGTTTTTTTGTAGATAAACTGATTGTCTAAATCTTTGATATCTACAAGCAAAGCTTCTCCTTTATTGGGTGCAAAAGGAAGTTTTTTAAAATAGGGATTGTCTTCTCCTTTAGCGCCTTCGCAAAAAATAATTTTGTTGGCTGTGTACTTGTCGTAAGTAATTAGATCTGCTTTAATAGCTAGTTTATTAAAATCAAATACATCTTCTACTAGCGCATGTTGTTCTATTAAATATTGGCGCCAATGATGCAGTAAGTTTTCTACATCAATAAGCCAGCATGGATCAATAACCGTGTGCCCATAAGGGGCGTCAAAAGCTGCTGAAATAGCATTTGATAAGGGTGGAGTAGATAGGTAAGTAGAGTCCTCGGCAATCCTGTCTGCAAAAGCTTTTTGCATCTGTTCACTGGCGTGAAAATTAACAATATTACACTGCTTGACAATGCTCGTGCCTAACTTCTTTTCGAGTGCCTGATAGATGCGAACCGCAACTGGCATAACATCGTCTATTTGCCAGGTTTTTACTATGCGCCTTCCGGTAACTGGGTTAATCACGCCACTGGCTATTTTACTTGCTGCCTTATTACTACCATCGTCAATGACGATTACCTTTTGACCCTGCAAAATAAGTGAGCTACTTAAAACAGTACCACAAATGCCCTGGCCAACTATCATCATATCGTAATGGTTGCCATGCATTTATTCTTCTATTCTGAGTTCGGTGGTAGGTAAAAAAAGTTGAATCGTTTTACGCGCAGCGTTTTGTTTTAGGGCTTTAGTTTCAATGTTTACAAAAGTATTGCCGGTGCTAAAAACACCAGCACTCGTAAGTATATATTGGCAACTGAATACCTGCTTTGCTAAACTATTATAGCTAATCGCTTTTGTAAAATATGAGTCATATTTTTTTACATCTTGATTTGCTGTAACCAAAAGGCTAGCGCTGCCCATACTGTTTTCCTTAATTGATATTTTTTCAAAAGCCGTTGGTGTATTAATCGTTAGCGTAACGTTAAGTGTATCGCCTATATGTAGTGTAGCATTTTCGGGTAAATCAATCCAGCGTCCTTTTATTTTTTGTTGAATTGTTTTTTGCAATCTAAAAGATGCGTTATAAATAACTGGCTTTTCAATTTTATTGTAGTGCGTCCAAACAATTTTAGTTTGCTGTTTATTATTTGCAGCAGCATGAATGGTTTGAAGGGTATAAGTACCCATGTCATTACTAATAAAATCACTGAGTAGTAATGTGTCAAAACGATCACGACCCGCTGTTGTAAATTGTTTGTTACCCATTTGTAGTTTCCAATAATCAAGTGGGGTAGATGCGGCAAACGAAATGCGCAAACTGTTATGGGTACTACTTTCTGGGGCTCTTAAGAGTGAAGTAAAAGCGCCCTTTATAAGTGTATCTTTAAAAGATGTAAGAATGATGGAATCTGAAACAAGTATTCTATTGGTATATACCTGAAAACTATCTGTGTAGGTAGTAGTTGCTACTACTTCTTTTTTATTTTCTAATACCGTAGCTTCTAATTGGTAACGGAGCATTTGTATATAACCAAAGGCTGCTTGTATCGGAAACTGAATGCGTAGTTGAGATCCAGCGTCAATACTATAAAACTGTGATGGAAAAACGTTTTGAAACCAACCGTCTACTGGACTATTAGTAGAAGGGTTGATAAGTGCTAAATGAACCTGCCCTGTAACTGGTTTGCCGCTTTTATTGGTTAAAGTAGCAGTAATAAATGACTTATCACCTTCTCTTAAAAAAGCTGCATGACTGCCCGTAATGACAACTTGCGATGCTGCATAAAAATGGCAACCAAAAAATAACAAAATCAATAAAAGAGATTGCTTTTGTAGGCGCTTCATATTTGTAAATCTAAGTATTGATGGGCAAAAAAAAGCCTGCAACAAAAGTTACAGGCTTTTACTAAAAGTTGTTCTTATTTATTAATGACATCTGCCATTGTTTTTCCAATATCTGCAGGGCTTGCTACTACATGAATACCGCATTCCGCCATGATTTTCATTTTAGCTGCTGCTGTATCATCTGCACCGCCAACAATAGCACCTGCGTGGCCCATTCTTCTGCCCGGAGGCGCTGTTTGACCAGCAATGAAACCTACAACAGGTTTTGTTTTATTGGCTTTAATCCATTCAGCTGCTTCAGCTTCCATGCTACCTCCAATTTCACCAATCA
>CANEWV010000020.1 GCA_947442905.1 Chitinophagaceae bacterium
GTCTTTCATTTTCATGAACATCATTTGTATATTCTACTGCGTCAACGTCATGAAAGCAATAATAAGGCACGCCTAATTTTGTCATGAATTCAAATGCAGCATCTGCTTTATCTTTTGCTCTTTCGATAGGGTCAGATTTTGTATCCCACTCAAACAAATGCGTTGGCTCACCAAAAGGATCGGCACCAGAACCGCAAAAGCTATGCCAGTAGGCACAAGCAAACCTAAAATGTTCTTTCATGGTTTTACCTGCCACTACTTGATTTTCATTGTACCATCTAAATGCTAGCGGGTTATGCGAAGAGGTTCCTTCGTATTTAATTTTTTCAATCCCTTTAAAAAATTCTTTAGATCCTAATACTACTGACATACTATCTATTTTAAGTCTTTAAATTTATTGATTGTTTTTGATTTGAAGCGCCAATTGTTGTTCCCAATTTTGATACGCTTCTGTGTAATTTGTTTTTGCTGCTGGCTCAATAGTAGTTAATGGCTTGCTATTAACAAAAGCTTCCTCAATTGTAGCATATACTTTGGCACCATAGCCGGCTCCAATAGCGGCCCCCTTGCTTCCATCTGTGTGGTACAGCTCCAGAGGTACCTGAAGTGTATTTACAAAACAGTCTACAAATACATCACTTAAAAACATATTGGCTTTACCAGCTCTAATAACTGTTGGTTGTACCCTGTTTTGCTGTAATACTTTAAAACCATATTGCATGGCAAACACAACTCCTTCCTGAACTGCACGAAATAAATGCGCCGCTTGATGTCTATTAAAATCGAGGCCCAATATATGTGCACCAATATTTTTATTATGAAGCATGCGTTCCGACCCATTACCAAATGGAAGCACGGCCACACCATCAGACCCTGGCGCAACAGATGCAGCGAGTGAATTCATTTCGTTGTAACTACTAGCACCAATTTTATGTTTCATCCAACTATTTGAAATGCCTGCACCATTAATGCATAAAAGCACCCCAATGCTGTTTTGTTCAAGTGTATGATTGACGTGTGCAAATGAATTAACCCTAGAGGCTGTATCGGCTTGTAAACTATCTGACACTGCATAGATAACCGCCGAAGTGCCTGCTGTTGTTGCTACTTCGCCAGGCTTTACTACATTTAAAGAAAGCGCATTGTTTTGTTGATCACCAGCTTTATAGGTCACTGGAATTCCTTTTGGAAGGCATAATGTGGTAGCAATACTTTCACTCAAATAACCGTGCGTGTCAAATACATTTTTGATTGCAGGTATATGCTGTGCATCGAGGCCATAATATTCCATCACTACATTAGACAAACAATTGTTTTTAAAATCCCAAAACATACCTTCCGATAACGCTGCAATTGTGGTGGTAATTTCTCCCGTTAATTTCATCGAAATAAAATCGCCGGGAAGCATCATCTTATGTATTTGACCATACCGTTCAGGTTCATTTTGTTTAACCCATGCAAGTTTTGACGCGGTAAAATTTCCGGGAGAATTTAGTAAATGACCAAGACAGTAATCTTGCCCAATTGTTTCAAAAGCCTTTTCACCAAGTGCTACCGCTCTATTGTCACACCAAATAATACTGTCTCTAATTACGTTTTGATTGCTATCTACAAGCACGAGCCCATGCATTTGATAGGCAATACCAATGGCGCCAATATCAGCCGGATTAAAAGCACCTGTTGCATTTGCTTTTAAAATGGCAGCCTGAACATCTTGCCACCACATATTAGGCGACTGCTCGGCCCAGCCCGGCTGGTGAGAAATAATAGCAGATTCGGTTTCAGGGTGTTGCGCAGAAGCCAACACTTTACCATTACTGGCATCCATTACAGACACTTTTACAGAAGAAGTGCCCAAATCTATTCCTAATAATAACATACAAAATGATCGTAAAGATGAACTCAAATTGAGTCCTTAATATTACTTAATTAGTAGCGAAAAATAGAAGAAAAATAAAAGATTATTGGTGGCCTCGTCAGGAATCGAACCTGAATCTGGAGCTTCGGAAACTCTTATACTATCCATTGTACTACGAGGCCAATTGTAAAGTGGCTGCAAAAATAATTGAATTGCAAATACACCACCCTTTTAATTCAGGCCCGCCGCCGCTTTAGACCTAGTAGTGCTTGAATGGCCGTTGGTAAAAAAATACGCGTAGGAACAGAAGACATAATATGCAAATCGTCAAACAAAGATGATTCATTGTTTAAAAAACGAAATACACGGTCTGGCGGATTTTTAGAAAATATAGCAGTGAAGATGGTAGCCCCATCTAATTTTTGGTCTTGTAGTACCCTAAGTAATACCGAGTCGTATAACTGAAACTTTTTTTGAGCAAAAGTGCTAGCCCTTAATGGATTTTTACCCGACACTATATCCGCTACAATGGTTTTTGTTTTTTCTTGAATAAAATGAAAAGCATAACCACTACTTCCTTTAACCTGCCCACCCGCAACACCAATATTGATAAGGTTTCCAGCCCCTTCTACAAAAGCATAATTGGTCATAGGAATTTGACCAAACTCTTGATGCGTAATCTCGTAATCAATACTGCCATATGTTTTTTGGATATAATCAGTAATAGCTTTGTCGTATTTTTCTTCTTCTAAAATGTTAGGGGTAAAGAGCGTATACTCTACAAGTGCAGTAGTAGGCGAGGTAGGCATCACATACATAAACGTAGTGCCCTCTTTTTGATCTACAGTAAAATCCATGAGCGTTGCTACCGCATCATTAAAAATAGGCGTTGCCGTTTTAATTTCAAAACCTTTAAAATGCTGCCATAAAAAATAATCGGAAGCCATTTGCGCTAGCACATTTGCAGGTTCAAATAAAATGCTATTAAAAATTTTTGAAGCCGTAAGGGTTTTGCTTTCTAGTACCACTTTTGCGCCATCATCATCTGAATGAACAGCAAGCACCCGCTCTGTACAAAAAGAGATATTATTTTTTGTTGCTGCTTTTTCTAATACATGGCTATACAAATCGATGCCGCGTATCATTTTATACGTATACGGAGATAGGTTTAATTCGTTTGTGTAGGAAGGAGCAAGAAAAGATACATGATCCCATTTTTTGATTACGATGGGCTCAAAAATATCAGACTCATTTTCCCAAAAACACCAGGTACGGTCATTGGTATTTTTTTTCGCCGCATCAATTACTAAAATTTGAGCCGTATCAAAAAAAGGGTGCTGCATCATGCGCATCAGAAGGCTTAGCCCCGCCAATCCCGCGCCTGTAATAATATAATCGTAATGAGATTTCAATAAAGACCTTATCCTTGGTTTTGATGGGCTTGATTTTGCAAAGCGTCGTCTTTGCGCACTTTATCCCAGTATTTTTTGGCAACCAGCAGCATACCAAAGCTTTCACCATCTTCTTTACCAAGGTGCTTGTGGTGCATTTTGTGTGCCCATCTAATGGCTTTGATGTATTTATTGTTAGATCTACTAAACAGCTTAAAACGCTGATGTATAATAATTTCGTGTACTAAAAAATAAGCAAAACCGTACATGGCTATACCAGCACCAATACCCACCGACCAGTAATTTTGCGCCATACTACCTAGCATAATACAAAGCCAACTTGGAATGGCAAATATTAGAAAGAAAGCATCGTTTTTTTCAAAAAAACCGTCACTTTTTTGGTGATGGTCTTCATGTAAATACCATAAAAACCCGTGCATCACATATTTATGGGTAGCCCAGGTAATAGGTTCCATTAACAAGAAAACCCCAATAGCAACAAAAACATAGATCATGGTAAATAATTTCGAAGTGTTAAAAAAAACAGCACTTGAATACATAACAAATGTAGTGCAAAAGGGTTGGCTTTAGGTTGCTCCCATTTTCTAAATAAAATGAGCAAACCGGCGCTCAGTAAAAACCAACATACATAATTGTACATGGGAATATCTAATGACAACCAGGTCCAAAATCCAAGTTTAACAGCAACCGGTTCCATCAACCAATCAAACAAAACGGCCACAATGGCGGCATCTATAACAAATGCTATGTTTTCGATACGTTTTGGTACCCCTTCCCCTTCTTTTAAGAACCGGTGTTGTAACCAGCGGTGCAAGCTGGTCATTACAGTGCCCGCACAAAAAACAACTACAAACCAATTCATTCCAATGGTAAAAGGGACGTCCATAAAACCAGGACCTAATACTTTTCCATAAAAATAGGAACCAAATAATAACCCGGTGTGCACGCCAATGATTTCAGAGAGCATGCCCGTAGCAAAAGCGGCAATAAAAAAGCACCAAAATTTAGATGATAAACTAGGCTGATTCCAAAGAAGTAGCACAAACATGAGAAAAAGGTTGAGTGGCGTATTGGAAACGAACCAAGCTGAATGGTCAGAAATTAAAATACCAAGCATCCCACTCACATGAAAAAGCAGAGCAATAAAAACAGAAATGCTAAGTTTATATTGATCTATAAATAGCCTCATAACCTCCTATCTTTTGCCACTAAATTACTCATTATTTCTGCACTTTTTAAACAAAGCGGAATACCACCACCCGGGTGCACACTGCCACCCACAAAGTAGAGGCCGTTATACTCTTTGCTAAAATTAGGATGCCTCAAAAATGCAGCCATGGGCGCGTTGGAACTTGTGCCATACAAAGACCCTTGATACGAAGCCGTGTTGGCTTCGATTAATAATGGATCCAATATTTTTTCTGTTTCAATTAAAGGTTCAATGGGTTCACCCAACATGCGTTCAAGCTTTGCAAGCACTTCTTTTTTTACAGCGGCAGTAATTGCTGCCCAATCCTGACCTGTGTTGGCAGGTACATTCACCATCACAAACCAGTTTTGCTTGCCAGCAGGCGCCTGAATACCTGGCTCACACACAGAGGTAATATTGACATAAACCGTTGGGTCGGTAAATGGAATTTTTACGTCAAACAAATGCGCAAATTCTGCTTCATAATTTTCTGTAAAAAAGATATTGTGTAAACTTAGCTGCGGAAATTCTTTTTTGATGCCCCAATAAAAAATTAAGGCGCTGCTGCTGCGTTCTTGTTCTAATATTTTTTGCGCTTTTGAAGGCGCTGACAATAAATTTAGATAGGTAAAATAAACATCCGCGTTACTTACTACAAGATCGGCATCTATAGCTGTATCATTCACCACCACACCCGTTACTTTATTATTTTCAGTGGTAATTTTTTGAACTGGGCTATTAAAATAAAATTGAACCCCTATTTTTTTTGCTACGGCTACAAGTGTATTCGTAATTGAAATCATGCCACCTGTCGGATAAAAACTTCCTTCGTTATGCTCTAAATGCGCAATTAATGTAAGCATACTAGGTGCCACATAAGGGTTGCTCCCATTATAGGTAGCGTACCTATTAAAAAGTTGTACAAGTTTTTTGGACCTAAAAGACCGCTCATTGTGCTTATGCATCGACCTAGTTATATAAGGAAGTTTAAATGCGCCTAACGCCGATAAAAGCGGAATTTTAAAAAGCGTAGAAATTTTATGTAACGAATGATTTAAAAATACCTGACCAATACGGGTATATAATTTTTCGGAAGCCGCTAAATAATTTTTGATGCTGCTTACTGGCTCTCCAGTTTTTTTGTGTGCTTCCTTTGCAAATAAATCAGGATCTGCAGATGCTTCAATAAACGTACCATCTTCATAAAAATAATGGCATGATACCGGCATTTTATGATAGGTAAAATAATCGGATAATTTTTCACCTACTAGAGCAAGTAACGCCTCTAATTGATGTGGCTGGGTAAATAAACTAGGGCCTGTATCAAACTGATATCCTTTTTCTGAAAAAAACCCAAGCTTACCACCGGGCTTATCTGATTTTTCATAGACATGCACGTTGTAACCCTGCGCCACCAACCTAATACTAGCCGCAAGTCCTGCAATACCGGAACCAATAATCACTGCTTTTTTAGACTGCATGTATTTTATTTTGCGGATCTGCCATCCATGCTTTTAATGTAGGATAAGCGATATGAAACCATGCTGTAAAACGTTCTGGCGTTTCCTGAATTTGCTCCTCTAATTCTTTCTCAGTCATAAATGCATAAGCAGCCACTTCGTTTGGATTAAAATGTATGGGGCCTTCATAGGTCCCTGTAAACACATGATCAAACTCATGCTCTGTTAACCCGTTATCAAATGCTGCTTTATACGTAAAGTCAAATGCTTTGGTGAGACTTGTTGTAAAACCCATTTCTTCTTGCAATCTTCTCGTTGCTGCGTCAGCAACATCTTCGTTAGGTCTTGGATGACTACAACAGGTATTGGTCCATAAACCACCGCTATGGTATTTTGAAAAAGCGCGCTGTTGCATTAACAGATCACCGCTTGTATTAAAAACGAAAACACTAAATGCCCTATGAAGTACCGCCTGTTCGTGGGCCGCCATTTTTTCCATGGTGCCCAGGGCTTCGTCTTTTTCATTTACAAGCACTACTTCTTCTAACATAAGTGCTCTTTATAAAATATTTAATTGACTTCTAATGCCCGCTTTTGCAAGTATAAAAGCCTTTCCGTAATCTGGAATACGCACACGTGATTCTAAAATATGTGCAGGCTCTAGGCGCTGTATTTTTTTAAATAAAGAGAGGTAATATTTATAGGCAACATACACACCAAATCTAGCTTTAATGGGTAAATGTAAAATGCCCGCGTACGCTTCATCAAAATCTTTTTGAATATCCTGCTCGATGGCTAGTTTATCTGCCTGGGTAAAATTGGTAAAATCACAATCCGGAAAATACATACGGTCTAGGCCCTCAAAATCAGCTTTTACATCACGCAAAAAATTTACTTTTTGAAATGCAGATCCTAAACTTTTAGCAGCTGGTTTTAAAGTATCATACTGCGCCTGATTGCCCTCACAAAAAATATACAAACACATCAGACCTACTACTTCGGCACTGCCGTATATATAGGTTTCGTAGCCTGCTCTATCGTAAGTGTGTTTTCCTAAATCAAGTTCCATGCTATACAAGAAAGCATCGATAAGTGCATGATCAATACCGTACTGGTTAACGGTCATTTGAAAGCTATGTAGTATTGGATTTAAACTAATGCCTCTTTCGATAGCATCGTAGGTTGCTTTTTTAAATTCTTCAAATAAAAGTGCTTTATCAAATCCATGAAAAGTGTCTACAATTTCATCCGCAAAACGAACAAAGCCGTAGATATTACAAATGGGCGTACGTAAGTCTTTGTGCAACAATTTAATGGCCGAAGAAAAGCTGGTACTATACTTTTCGGTCGTTATTCTACTACAATCCTGACTCACTTCATGAAACAGGTCCATCATAGTTGTTTGTTTTTAATTGTTGAATAATGTTTTACAACTTGACCAGCTACCACTTCCCCACTTATCAAACTTGGTGGTACACCTGGCCCCGGAACGGTTAGCTGTCCGGTGTAAAATAAATTTTTTACTTTTTTACTACGGCAGCTTGGTTTTAAAATAGCTGTTTGTAGTAAGGTATTTGCTAAACCATATGCGTTTCCCTTAAAAGCGTGGTAATCAAAGATAAAATCAGATTGCGCAAAAGAGCGTTTATATACAATGGCATCTTTTACAGATTGCCCTAACCTCTTTTCGATACGGGTTAACATTTGATCTAAATATTTTTCTCGCACTTCTTCTGTATCACCTGCTAAACCAGTTGCCACTGGCATGAGTAAAAACATATTTTCATGCCCTTCTGGTGCAGAGGTAGCATCAGTTACAGATGTTACACTCATATAAAAAAGTGGATCGGAAGGCCATGTTTTTGTAGTATAAATTTCGGCACCATGTACTTCGAAGGAGGTGTCAAAAAATAAAGTATGGTGCTGTGCGCCTACTAATTTTTTATTGAGTCCAATATAATAAATGAGACAACTTGGCGCCATTACGCGCGAATCCCAATATGCAGCACTGTAAGACTGCGCAGCAGCAGGTAGTAGCGCTGTTTCGATGTGGTGGTAATCGGCACCACCAATGATAACATCTGCTTCAAAATTACCCCTACTCGTACAAACGCGTGTAGCTATTTTATTTTCAACCTCTATGGAAGTAACCTCGTGCTCAAATTTAAATTTTACGCCAAGAGACAATGCTAAATCATACATGCCCTCAACAATGTTGTACATGCCGGTAGATGGGTACCATGTTCCGCCTTTAATGTCGGCGTAATTCATGAGCGAATAAAGTGCAGGTGTATGTTCTGGTAAAGCGCCTAAAAACAAAACAGGAAACTCCATGAGTTCGCGCAGTTTTGGATTTGTAAAATGTTTGGCAACGTGCTTTTTGATAGACGTAAAAACATCAAGTTTAAAAATACCTTTTATTAATTCCCAATCTATAAATTCAGTTAAGGATTGACTAGGTTTATGCACGAGCTTGTTAATGCCTACTTCATATTTATACGCTGCTTCTGCTAAAAATAAATCGAGTTGAGCGCCAGCGCCTGGTTCAATTTTTTCAAATAAAGCTTTAAGCTCATTGTAATTTGCAGGTATATCTACAGGACCATCCTGCCAGTATACACGGTAAGAAGGATCAAGGCGAATAAGTTTGTAATAATCGGATACCGATTTATTAAACTGATTGAAATATCGTTCAAAAACATCGGGCATCCAGTACCAACTTGGGCCCATATCAAATGTAAAACCTTCGGCCTTATATCTTCTGGCCCTTCCGCCTGGCATTTCATGTTTTTCTAATACAGTAACATCCCAGCCTGCTTTGGCCATAAATGACGCAGCAGACAAGCCGGCAAAGCCGCTTCCAATAATAATAACGGATTGTTTCAAAGTCCAATAAAATTAAGCAAAAATTAGTAGCGGTGCAACTGATTTTTTAGGAGCTTACGTGCAAAGTGAATCCTGCTTTTGATGGTACCGAGTGGCTCATTTAACATGTCAGCAATTTCATGGTATTTATAGCCATCAAAATATAACAGAAAAGGATTTTTAAAAATAATAGGTAAGCTATGAATGGCTTCTTGTACTTCTTTTAAATTAAGTTTTGCAACCGCTTCATTGCTAACAGATGTTTGGTTGTTGTCGATTAAAAAATCGTTGGGTGTGTTATCAAAAACAGTGGCTTGCTTCGATTTTTTGCGGTAATCATTGATAAAAATGTTACGCATAATCGTATACAACCAAGCTTTAATATTGGTGCCTACATTGTATTTGTCCCTATTGGCAAGTGCTCTAAACAGTGTTTCCTGCACCAAATCTTTAGCCGACTCGTTGTCACGGGTAAGCGTAAAAGCGAAAGGCTTTAGAAATGTTGTGTTGTTGATGATGAGCTCGTTGAATTCGGGGGTAGACATTTTGTTTAATTTTTATAAAATCAAAGTTAAACAAAGAAAAGTTTCCCGCAATCAATTTTGTTTAATTTTTTCAAATAAATATTAAACAAATAAGGAGCTGAAAATCAGCTCCTTACGTAATATAGTTGGTTAAATTGGTATTTTTTGACTAAGCTATCTTGCCCAAATAGTCCATCACTTCGGGTAGTGAACGCTTTAAATTAACGTTTGCAGGGATCGTTTTTTTGTAGCTCTGGGTTAATAATCCAGAAACAACCACCGAGTAGTTAGACATGGTAGCGCCTACTTTACCTAAAAACTTCTCAAAATTAAAGTTACTAGCCACCGATGTAAGGTGGGTATACAAGAATGAAGGTCCTTTTAAATCGGCTACATATACAACGTCACGAATTGGTACGTTGGCACCTAGATACAGTACTTTAACACCGCGACTTTTTAATAAATAGTACATGAACAAAATACCAAGCTCGTGGTGTTCGCCTTCTGGTAAAAATAGAAGTGCGGTTGCATCGGCTTTTAATGTAGGTACTGTTTTTTCGATTCCTACAATTAATTTTTGTCTAATAATATTGGTTACAAGGTGTTCCTGCGCTGGATTAACGCGGCTTGTAACCCATAGTATACCTATTCTTTCGAGGAATGGAAAGATAATTTGTGTAATTGTTTTTTCGATACCCTTGGTTGCGATTTGAAAATCAAGGACCGATTCAAAATCTTCGATGCGAAGATCCACCATGCACTCAATCAGTTCATTTACAATTCTTTCAAGTTGCGCTTCTGATTGGGTTAATGAAAGAATTCTTTCCTTCATTTCGATGGGCTCCATCTTATCGATGTGAGAGATTTTGTACCCGTACTTATTAAGTAGGGCAATATTCAAGAGCGTGATAAGCTCTTCGTTGGAATAAAAGCGGATATTGGTATCCGTTCTTGAAGGATTCAAGAAATTATACCGCTGTTCCCATATACGAATGGTATGAGCTTTAATCCCAGAAAGGTTCTCTAAATCTTTAATGGTAAATGCATCCATGCCCCTATAACAACAAGTCCGGCAATTTGTTTAAACCTACCCTTTAATTCCTTTTAAATACTGTCCGTAGCCACTTTTCTCGTACTTGGCAGCCAGTTTTAAGAGCTGATCACGGTCAATAAAGCCCATTCTGTAGGCAACTTCCTCTATACAGCCTATTTTTTGGCTTTGGCGCTTTTCAATAACCCTTACAAATTCGCAAGCGTCGCTTAAAGAATCAAAAGTACCGGTATCGAGCCAAGCAGTACCACGGTTCATGATACCCACTTGTAAAGTACCTCTTTGTAAGTATTCGTTGTTAACCGTAGTGATTTCGTATTCGCCTCTAGCAGAAGGTTCGATGTTTTTTGCAATTTCTACAACGTCATTGTCATAAAAATATAAACCCGGCACGGCATAATTAGATTTAGGCTGCACTGGTTTTTCTTCGATAGAAATGGCTTTTTTGTTTTGGTCAAATTCCACCACACCATAACGCTCTGGATCATTTACTTCGTAAGCAAATACGGCAGCACCCTCAATGTTGTTAAAGGATTGAACCAGTTTACTAAAGCCTGCGCCATAAAAAATATTATCGCCCAGCACCAGCGCCACTTTATCGTTACCAATAAAATCTGCACCAATAACAAAAGCTTGAGCAAGGCCATTTGGTTTTTCTTGAACCGCATAAGAAAATTTACAACCCAGTTCAGAACCATCTTCTAGCAAACGCTGAAACTGCACACTGTCTTCAGGTGTAGTAATAATTAAAATTTCTTTAATGCCCGCTAACATTAAAATAGATAGCGGATAATATATCATAGGTTTATCATAAATAGGCATTAACTGCTTACTAATTCCTTTTGTAATTGGATAGAGTCTTGTGCCTGATCCACCTGCTAATATGATACCTTTCATAATGTACTATTTAATTTATAAAGAAGCTGCATAGTCTGCAAAGCTTCCGAGTGTTTTATCTTTTTCAGACAATATAATTTCACTGTCTGCCAATTTCCAATCGATGTTTAAATCCTTGTCGTTATACATGATACCAACTTCGTTACCGGGCTCATAAAATTTATCAACCTTGTAAAAGAAAGTAGCTGCATCACTTAACACCACAAAGCCGTGTGCAAATCCAGCAGGAACAAAAAATTGTTTATGGTTATCGGCAGTTAATTCAATGGCGTAATGTTGTTCAAAACTAGGAGAGCCTTTTCTTAAATCAACGGCAATATCAAGTA